>JBOGTX010000754.1:0-9827 GCA_050695695.1 Chloroflexota bacterium | reverse complement strand
GCTGGGAGAGGGGGTAGGGGGTGAGGAAAATCCCGTACCGATCGGCCGCGGCACGCTCGTATCGAAGCGGCCAGTGCCGCCGATGACGGTTCGCTCGCCGACCTCACCCCCGAAGCCAACGATCGTCGGCTCGCCGGTTTCGACAACGCCGTGGGTTAGCGCCTCGATCATCTCCTCGGCGGTCTGAAAGCGGCGCGCCGGGGCCTTTTCCAGCCCCTTGGCCAGAGTCTGTTGGATCTCGATCGGAACGTCCGGGCGGAATTGGGTGATTGGAGGCGGAGTCGCGGTCATCTGGAGATTGAGAACCTTCCAGGGAGTGTCGGCGTTGAAGGGCGGCTGACCGGCGAGGAGCTCGAACAGGGTGATCGCCACCGCGTAGAGATCGGAGCGCGGGCTGGCGGACTCCCCGTTCGCTTGCTCTGGCGACATGTAGCGGGGCGTGCCGAGGTACATCGTCGTCTGGGCGCCACCGGCCGTGGCGACGTTCTTGGCGATGCCGAAATCCATCACCTTGACCAGGCCACCGGCCGTCACCATCACGTTCTGGGGCTTGATGTCCCGATGGACGATGCCGGCCTGGTGGGCCGCGCCCAGCGCGAGTAGCATCTCGCGAACGTAGCCCACCGCGGTCCCGACCTCGAGCGATCCCTGGGACTTGACGAGGTGAGCGAGGGTATGCCCCTGGACGTACTCCATGATGATGTAGTACACGTCGCCATCGTTGCCGTGATCGAGCATGCGAACGACGTGTGGCTCGACTAGCTCCTCGGCAAAGTCGGCCTCGCGCAGAAAGCGCTCGACGATTGCCGGGTCGCTCGCGAAGTGATCGTGGAGGATTTTGACCGCGACGACGGTGTTCGTCCGAAGGTCGCGCCCGAGGTAGACGTCGGCAAACCCGCCCGATCCCACCTTCTCCGAGACCCGGTAGATCTCGTTCAGGGTTTGCCCAATCATGCCCACGCCCAACGCCTCCCGCCAGGGATCCTCAACCCAATTATGCGAGCGATCGAGCGTGAGTTACTCCCCCGTTCGGGCTCCCCCACTGGTCCTATCCTACGTACTCTTCGACACGCTAAACGGCGGCAAAAAATTAGCCTTCTCTTAACATTTAGACGCTCGATTCACACGAGAATAGGCGTCGGACAGCCCATCTCTCGGTGGAGTGCTACCTCGATGCTCAGTCTCTTTCAGCCCGGCCGACGGCGCGAGCTCGTCTGGCTCGGTCTCATTTGCCTGGTCGGGCTTGGCTTCCGGACCTATCGCCTGACGACCGTTCCGTCTGGCATCCTCTACGATGGCGCCTACAATGGCCTGGACGCTTTACGCATCGTCCGCGGCGCGCGCCCGGTGTTTCTGCCCGCCGACCAGGGCCGCGAGGCGCTTTTCATCTATCTGCAGGCGCTGAGTATTCATTGGCTCGGGCCTAGCAACCTGGCGTTGCGCGTGCCGGCCGTCATCGTCGGCTCGCTCGCGATTCCGGCCGCGTACCTCGTCGCCGCTCGGCTCGCCAATCGCCGGGTCGCGCTCCTCACGGCGGCCGCGCTGGCGGTGTCGTTCTGGCACGTCACCTTCAGCCGGATCGGCCTGCGGGCGATCAGCGTGCCGCTCTTTGGCGCGGTCGGGTTCTATTGCCTCTGGCGCGGCTTCGCGGCCGCCTGGTCGACGAAAGAGTCGATCGAGGAGCCGCCGCGCGCCAGGTGGCAGGCGGCCGGTCTCGCCTGGTTCGCGCTGTCGGGGATCGTCCTTGGCCTGAGCCTCTACACCTATCCGACGGCGCGGTTCTTTCCGGTGACCGTCCTGGTGTTTGCCGGCTACCTCGCGCTCGGCCATCGTCGAAAGCTCCGGCTGGCGCTGCCGGGATTGATCGTCGCCGGCCTGCTGACCGCGGCGATCTTCGTGCCGGAAGGCAGGTACTTTCTGGGGCACCCGGTCGAGTTCGCGTTCCGTGCGAACGCGGTCTCGGTCTTCAATCCCGGCCTGAATCAGGGCAACCCCCTCGGAACGCTGCTTTTCTCGACCGAGCGCTCCCTTGCCGAGTTTACGTTTCAGGGCGACAGCGCCTGGGAGCGCAACGTCCCGAACTGGCCGGTCTTCGACCCGGTGTTATCGGCCTTCCTGGCCCTTGGCTTGCTCGTCACCCTGTGGAGGCTACGCGACCCTCGCGCGACCTTTCTGCTGCTCTGGTTGATGCTCCTGCTCGTTCCCAGCGCCGTCTCAGTCCTCCAGGTGCCGAATTTTCTCCGGGTGACCGGGCTGATTCCGGCGCTCTTCATCCTCCCGGCCGTGGGCATCGACTGGCTCTGGTCGCGATGGGACGTTCGTTTCGGGCCGCGTCTCGCCGTGATACCGCTGCTGGTGGTGGCCGCCGGATTCGGCGTGGAGGGCTACCAGACCTACGAGGGCTACTTCCACCGGTGGGCCGCTGCGTCCGGAGTGGTGCAGACCTTCAACGCCGATCACTGGCTTGCCGTCCAGACCGCGCGCTCGTTCGTGGCGAGCGATCCGACGACGATCTACGTTGGCGCCGACGACGCCGATCAGCCGTCCATGGCCTACTACCTCGACGGATCCGGAGGCACGCGGGGCTTTCAGGTTTTCGACGCTCACTACTCGCTGATCTTGCCACCGGAGGGGACGGCCGCCAGCTACATCTTCGCTCGGCGAGACCTCCCGTCCGACGTCCTGCTCAACCGCTTCTTTCCGGGCCAAACCGGCCGAGTCCTGGCACGCGCGGCCGACGGCGAGCCGATCGTCCGGTATCAGCTGCCGGCGGAGCGCTCCGAGTTCCAGCCGGAACTGTCGCTACCGGCGCGCTTTGGCGACGACGTGCAGGTGTATGGATTCGACGTTCCGCGGGACGCCACCGCCGGCCAGACGATCACCGTGCGCTGGTATTGGAAGCTCCTCCGGCTGGAACCGCGCGAGCTGACCTTTTTCAATCAGGTCGTAGGTGGCGACAATCAGAAAGTCGGCTCGCTCGACGCGCGCGGGTTCACCCCGAACTACTGGCCGGCCGGCACGCGCGGCGTCTCGACCTTCGACGTGCCGATCGATCCGTCGACGCCGACCGGTGCTTACAACGTGCTCGTCGGCCTCTACGACCACGACAGCCGGGAGCCCCTGACGATTTACGATTCGCTGGGCCGACCCGCTGGTCCGCGCCTCACGCTCGGGCCAATCAAGGTCCACGGTCAGCCGTCGCCCGCGCCAAAGATCGCCAATCCCCACCCGGTCCAGCTCGCGGCTGGGATCGATTTCCTCGGCGACGGCCTGGCCCCGGCGTCCGCGTCGCCCGGCCAGACGGTCGCGGTCACGTTGTACTGGTCGGCCCGGTCCCGGCCAACGGCCGACTACACGGTTTTCGTTCATCTCCTGGACCGGTCCGGGCACGTCGTCGCCCAGGCCGATGGTCCGCCCGACCGGGGCATCTACCCGACCTCGCTCTGGGACTCGGGCGAGACGATCGCCGACCCCCATCTCCTGTCGCTGGGCAAGAATCTTCCCGACGGGAACTATTCGCTGGAGGTCGGGCTCTACCAACCGGCGATCGGCCAGCGCCTGCCAATGGTGGACGGATCAGGTCACCCGATTAGCAGCCGGATCCTTTTGCCGGGGATTGTGGTCCAGCCGGCCAATCGCGCCTCTCCCTGAATTTTCGCGGACGAGCGGGTATCTGAAAAGGAGCGCACGTGCCAGCCCGCTACCCCACTGTCGTCAGAAGGCGCTCGGCGTTGCCGCCCAGCAGGTTGGCGCGCGCATCGGCCGAGAGGAAGGCGCAGTGGCGGCGGACCCAGTCCAGGAGCTGACGATAGGTACCGCCGGTCAGGGTCGGCGGGTAGTCGGTTCCCCACATGACCTTGTCGGCGCCGAACGTCTCGACCGCCCAGCGCGCGGTCTCCTGGGCGCGAAGCCAGGGATACTCTTCGTCGGGACCGTACACCAGCGGCAGCGCCGAAAGGTCCACCCAGCCGCGCGGGTGCTTCGCGACCAGCACGCGCTCCCGCCAACCCTCGCGCGGCGGCCCGCCGACGTGGCAGATTACCAGTTGGATTCGCGAGAACTCGTCCAACAGTGCCCGAAGCGCCAGGCTATCGTCCGGCGTGCCAACGTTCACGTCGACGACGAGCGGGCGCCCGAGCTGATCGAGCCGGCGGAAGATGCGTCGCTCGTTCTCGCCGTCGAAACGGAAGTCCGGTCGGAGGCGTCGGGTCGACGCCACCTCGATCTTGAGACCGGTCATGCCCGCCTCGATCAGGCGCTCGAGGTGGTCGGGCGCGTCGGGTGAGTCCAGGCGACCGAGGTAGGCGAAGCCAGAGAAGCGATCCGGCCAGGTCTTGATCGCGTCGAGCACGGTCGCGTTCTGATCGCCATACATGTGGTGCTGGACCAGAAAAGTTCGATCGACCCCCACCTGATCCATGTAACCGAGCAGCACCTCCGGTGGGCTGGCGGTTGGATCGAACGATGGCGGGAACAGTTGTCGAACCTGCCCCTGATCCTGGACCTTCCCCCGCCGCAGCGGCTGCCAGAATCCGGTCATGGTGTGGGCAACGTGGGCGTGACAGTCGACGATCATGGAACCTTCCCCCTCATGATTCGCGCTTTCAGCTCCGAGCGATCGGGCTGCCGGTGCGCTCACGCTCATTCGGCGCGTGGCAAGCCACTCACATCGACGCCGAGGCCGACCGCGGTCGCCCGCAGGTTGGTCAGGGTGACGACCGGCAGCGGGATACCAGCGCGGCGGTTCTCTCGCTCGCTGAGAAATTCCTTCTCCCCTGGCGCGTACAGGCGATCGAAGCCGGGGGCCAGTTGGCAGGCGTGGATCTGCTGGATCGCCCGGTCCACCCGCGCCTTGAACCTGGCTACGTCCTCGAACGCGGCGATTCGGATCGCCATCACGAAGTGTCCGTCCTGACCGGCCCGTGGCCCCTGCTCCAGGTCGCCAAGCTCGGTACCGTAGCTGGCGCCGGAGAGCATCGACGAGAGAACGCCCATGATCATCGCGAGCCCGGCGCCCTTGAAGCCACCGATCGGCAAGAGCAGCCCGTCAATGGCGGCGGCCGGATCCGTCGTTGGCCGGCCTTCGCGATCGACTGCCCATCCCTCCGGGAGACGTAGTCCGCGCTGCTGATAGACTCGCACTTTGCCGTGGGCCGAGCCGCTGAAGGCGGCATCGTAGACGATCGGCGGCTCGTCGCCGGCGGGAATCGCGATCGCCAGCGGATTGATGCCAAGGATTCGCTCGGCGCCGCCCCAGGGCGCCATGACCGGCAAAGCGTTGGTGGTCGCCCAGCCGATCATGTCGTGGGCCAGCGCCTGGCTGGCGTAGTAGGCCATCGCGCCGCAGTGATTGCTCCCGCGAATTGCCACCGCGGCGATGCCGGTCGCTTCGGCCCGCGCGATAGCTTGCTCGATCGCGAGCTGCGCGCCGATCTGCCCCATGCTGTTACCGGCGTCCACGACCAGGCAGGCGCCGGCGTCGCGAACGACCCGGGGCACACCGCGAGGATCGACCCCGCCGGTCGTCAGTTTTTTCACGTACTCCGGCACGCGCAGCACGCCGTGGGAGTTGACGGCGCGCAGGTCGGCGCTGACCAGGGAGTCAGTCAATCGCCAGGCATCCGGCGCGGTCATTCCGCACCGCTCGAAGATCGCGGTCACGAGCGCGGTCAGGTCCGCCGCGTTCACTCGCGGCTCGTCGTCATTGGTCGATGGCATCGCTATCCCCCGTCATGATCTTTCGGCGTTCGCGGCTACTCATTCTAACCCGGGGCCGACTCGGGCGCGACGAAAACGGAAGGTTGGAGCCCGGGAAAGCAGGGTGAGCGCGCCGACGATCACCAGCGACCCGTTCGCGAGGAGCGCCGTTGGCGCGCCGAACGAGGTCGCCAGCCCTCCAACCTCGAGGTGGCCGATCGGGGCGGTCCCGATGCTGAAAGCCCAGATGCCGGCCGCGCGCCCACGCTTGTCGTCGGGCACCGCCAGCTGCACCAGGGTTTGTTGAAGCAGGTCGAACGCCGACGCGCACCCGCCGATCAGCGCCATGGCCACCAGCGCCGCGCCAAAGGTCGGCGAGAGCGCCAGGCCGACGAGCGCGGCGCCGTAGATAAGGTAGACCGTTGCCAGCAGGGGCTCGCGGCGGGTCGCCGCGGGAAGGCCGGCCAGAGCCAGCACCACGATCGTCGCGCCGAACGCCGCCGCGGCGGTCAGCGCGCCGTAGCCTTCCGCTCCCACGCTCAGCACGTCGCGCGCGAACGTCGGGATCACGGTCATGTAGGAAAAGCCGAAGATCTCGCAGGCCATCGCCGCGAGGACAAGCGTGCGAACGACCGGCAGCTCCCGAATCAGTCGCCCGGCCTCGCCGATCGACTGGGTCAGCGGCGGGTGCTTCACCGGCGATCGATCGAGGACCGGCGCGGAACCAAGCCTCGCCAGCACCGAGAGGCCGCCCAGATAACAGAGCGCGACGACGAAGTAGCAGTCGGCAACCCCGAACGTCGGGATCACCAGACCTCCGAGGAGCGCGCCGGCGGCGCTGAAGAGGCGCGACGCGACCGCGTTCAGCGCGAGGGCGTTCGGCGCGCCGGAGCGCTTGACCGCGTCGACGACCAGGGCCTGGCGGGCTGGCGTATCGGATACCTGCACGCAGCCGCTCAGAAAGGCGAAGACGACCACCTCCCAGAAGGCCAGCGTGCCCGAGCGCACGATCAATCCAAGGGCCAGGGTGAGCAGGCTGCCTCCGGCGGCCACGCCCATCAGCATGCGCCGACGGTCAAGGCGATCGGCAATCGCCCCGGTCGTCAGCCCGAGCAGCAGTGAGGGAAGCATCCGAGCCGCGAGCACGGCGCCTACTCCGAGCGCGCTGCCGCCGGTTTCCAGGGCGAGCCAGCCGGTCGCCACCCGCTCCATCCACTGCGCGCCCGCGGTCGCCAGGCTGGAGCACCAGACCATGCGGAAGGTTCGCGACTGGAAGGCCTCGAAATGGCGCGACATCAGATCATCGATCGCGCGTCCGTTGTTCCGCGCGCTGCTTCAGCCGAGCGAGCGCGTCTTCGGTGCTTTGAACGCGCGCATCCCACAAGCCACCGTAGGAGTCCGTCGCGGTCAACGTCCGCCAGATCAGATCTACCGGCGCGTCGACCATCGTGATCGGGCAGACCGACGCTGACATCAAAGCACTCCCCGCGCGGCTGGGCCGCGGCGAATCGGCGCCATCATCGGCTGAGCTTCTGATCGATCGCCCGCCAGCGCTCCGCCGCGCTGGGGTCGTACAGCCAGGGCTGCAATCCCAGTTTCAAATACGTGTGGATCGCCGGGAGGCGAAAGTCGTCGGTGCGCAGGAAGAACTCCGGGTGGCCCAGCGCGGCGGCGGCGCGCAGCACCGCGAGACAGACGACGTAGCCAAGGCCATGGCCCTGCTGACCTGGGCGCGCCGCGACCCAGCCCAGCTCGGGCAGCGGGGCGTAAGCGTCGTCGAGGTGCAGGTGGAGCTGCGCGGTCGCCACCGGCTCGCCATCGTGGGTGACGAAGAAGCTCGCCTCGAGCACCATCCGTCGGTCCGCCGCGAAGTACGGCAGGGCGCGATCCAGGCTCCACTCGCCAAGCTCGCCATTTTCGGCCAGTAGATCTGCCCAGACGGCCGCGTCGTCCGGGCCAAGCGTCCGCACGGCATAACCTTCGGGAACCGTCAGCTCGGGCAGCGCCACCAGGGCTCGGCGCATGTGAAGCTGGGGAAGCTGGACGCTCATCGACGATGCTCCTCCTTGACGCGCTGGGCAGATT
Organism: Chloroflexota bacterium; assembly: GCA_050695695.1. Lineage (GTDB taxonomy): Bacteria > Chloroflexota > UBA6077 > FW602-bin22 > CADDYW01 > JAJPKB01. The sequence continues at coordinate 2,045 of JBOGTX010000754.1, read as the reverse complement.
CGACGTTTACATGGGCGTTCGGCCGCTGGTAGGGTCGGTTCGTGAACCGTCCTTACAGACGAATAGACGGCTGGTGGCCTGATCGCACGGTCGGCGCCTTCGTCTCCCATCGCCGCGCCAGCAAGTATGCGCGAATGGCTGCCTTCCGGCAACCCATCCCGGATCGGGGGCATAGCGCGGAATCGGTGGGATTTTTACTGGGAGCGCGGGCGTCTCGACGTCGACGGTCACTCGCGTCCGCTCTCGACGACGCGGCCGTCCTCCAGTCGGAGAATGCGGTCGGCGCGCTGGAGCGCGGTCGGGCGGTGGGAGACCGCCAGAATGGTCAGATTCGGCGCCTCCCGACGCCACTCCGCCAGCCGCTCCCAGAGCAGCGCTTCGGTTGGTGGATCGAGCGCGCTGGAAAGATCGTCAAGGACGAGCAGGTCCGGCGCGCGGAGGAACGCCCGCGCCGCGGCGACGCGCTGGATTTGCCCTCCGGAAAGGCGCGCTCCCCGCGTCCCGACGGGCGTGTCCCAGCCATCGGGCAGCGCCGCCAGGTCGCGCTCGAACACCGCCCGCCGCGCCACCCGAGCGAGCCGAGCGTTGTCGGCAGCCCAACCTTCCTGGACGTTCGCCCGAAGCGTCTCACTGAACAGGCGCGGCGCCTGGGGCAGATAGCTCGTGCGCGGCGGTCCGAAAAAGGACGCTGGATCGGCGACCGGCGCCCCCTTCCAGAAAATCGCTCCGGCGTCGCCCGGCAACAGCCCGAGCAGCGCCTGGAGCAGGGTCGTCTTCCCGGCGGCGACCCGACCGGTGATCACGACCAGGGACCCTTCCTCGATCCGCAAGGAGACGTCCTGGATCCCGCGCCCCGAGGCCGGATGGCGATAGGTCAGGCCGCGCGCTTCGAGCAGCGGGGCGGGAGTGGCGAGTGCTGGCCGATCCGGAGGAATCGCCGCCGATTCGACGGAAGGGGCCTTCCCGGTGGCCGCGCCGCGCGCGACCAGCGTTCGAGGATCCCCGCCACCCAGCAGGTGGGCCATTCGCCCCAGCGAAACCTCGGCCTGCCGGTAACTGGTGAACCACCGAGCGATCTCGGCCGGAAACCACATCAGGTCGGTCAGGTAGACGACGAACAATGAGAAGTCGCCGACGGTGAAGGTTCCGGCGCGCATCGCCTGACCGGCCACCAGGAGGACCACGCCCGTCCCGAAGGTGACGACGTTGGCGGTCACCGCGGTCTCGACGGCCTCCCAGATCTGATCGCGCACCGCCGCCCGGCGCCGACGCTCGCCAAGCTGCTCGAAGTGCCGCACCACGTGGCCGGTCGCCCCGGCGGCCTTGATCGACTGGGCGCCGCCGAAAACCTCGGCGAGGAAGCCGGTCACTCGACCAATTGCCTCGTGATTCAGCCGGCGGTAGGTGGCGATCCGATCGCCGGCCAGGACGATGATCGGCACCGAAAGGGCCAGCATGACCACCACCGCGACGGTCAGCGGCAGGTCGATTCGGGCCATCACGGCAAACGCCGCCAGCGCGAAGATCGTTCGCCCAATCAGGTCGACCCAGCCGTCAATCGCGTCGTTCATCACCGCGTGGGCATCGTCGCGGAATCGGCTGATCGCCTCGCCGGGTGAGTCTGGCAACGGAAGCGCGCCCGGCCGGCGCAAGAGCTGGCGAAGGAGGTTCTCCCGCAGCAGCGCCATTCCAGCGTAGCGGAGGTTGGCCCAGGTCAGGTCGAAGCCCCCCAGCACCCCCGACCGTGCCAATTGAAGGAGCAGCAGCAGCGCCAGCACCGTCCAGACGTTCGGGCCGGCCGGCGCGCGCTCGGAGAGCGCGTCGAAAAAGGCCCGGGTGGCGAGGCCAAGGACGATGGGGAAGCCGAAGTACGCGCCGCCGGCGACGGTCGCCGCGGCGAAGGGAAGCGCCGTCGCGCGGATGATCTGGACGAGATACCACCAGACTTTCACGCCAGCACCTCCCCGCGTGCCACGCGCCGCAACCCGGCCAATCGCGACCGCGGATCGGCGGCCAGCGCCGCGCGTTCACCCGTTTCGACGATC
>JBOGTX010000753.1:0-1621 GCA_050695695.1 Chloroflexota bacterium | reverse complement strand
GCGAAGCGCCGCGCCTCCGGGTTCCCCCTCTCCATCTCCGATGGAGAGGGGGCGATGGGGTGAGGCCCCGCGTCGCGCGCCATCGTAGCACAATCGAAGCGCTCGTGCTAAACTTTAGCAGTCCCACCGGCGAGGTTATTCAGTGGACTGGACGTACATCTCAGAGATCGGCGCCCACGAGGGTCGCGACGTCACTCTCAAGGGCTGGCTGTATCACAAGCGGTCGAGCGGCAAGCTCCATTTTTTGCTGATTCGGGACGGCACCGGCACGATTCAAGGGGTGATCTCGCGCGCCGACGTGTCTCCGGAGACGTTCGACGCCGCCGGATCCCTCACCCAGGAATCCTCGGTCGTCGTCTCCGGAAAGGTCCGCGCCGACGCGAGGGCGCCGGGCGGCTACGAGCTTTCGGTGTCGGCGGTCACGCCAGTCCAGATCGCTCAGGAGTATCCGATCAGTCCCAAGGAGCACGGCGTCGACTTCCTGATGGATCATCGCCACCTCTGGCTGCGATCGAGCCGACAGCATGCGATCCTGCGGATTCGCGCGGCGATCATCGGCGCGATTCGCAACTATCTCGACGACCACGGCTTCACCCTCGTCGACTCGCCAATCCTGACGCCGTCGGCCTGCGAGGGTACGACGACGCTCTTCGAGACGACTTACTTCGACGCGAAGGCGTACCTGAGCCAGAGCGGACAGTTGTACCTGGAATCCGCGGCGATGGCGCTGGGCAAGGTCTACTGCTTCGGGCCGGCCTTTCGCGCCGAGAAGTCGAAGACGCGCCGCCACCTGATCGAGTTCTGGATCGTCGAGCCCGAGGTGGCTTATTTCGAGCACGAGGACAATCTCCGCTTGCAGGAGGCACTGGTCAGCCACGTCGTCCAGATTGTCCTGCGCGACCGGCGCCCGGAGCTGGACGTTCTGGAACGCGATGTCTCGAAGCTCGAGTCGGCCCTGCCACCGTTTCCGCGGATCACCTACGACCGAGCGATCGAGATCCTGGGCGAGCACGGCATCGAGCGCGCCTGGGGCGACGACTTCGGGGCGCCCGACGAGACCGCGCTGGCGAACCTGTACGATCGACCGCTCTTCGTCGAGAAATATCCGAGCCAGGTGAAGGCGTTCTACATGCAGCCGGATCCGGATCGCCCCGAGCTCGCGCTGTGCGATGACCTGCTCGCGCCCGAAGGCTACGGGGAGATCATCGGCGGCAGCCAGCGCATCCACGACCTGGCGCTGCTGGAACGGCGACTGGCCGAGCACGAGCTGCCGCGCGAAGCGTACGAGTGGTACCTCGACCTCCGGCGCTACGGCTCGGTGCCACATAGCGGCTTCGGGCTCGGCATCGAGCGCACCGTCGCCTGGATCTGCGGGTTGGAGCACGTTCGGGAGACGATCCCGTTCCCGCGGATGCTGTATCGACTCTATCCATGAAATTTTATATGGGTAATCGCGAATCTGCTCGGCCCCGCGAGGAGACCTCTCTCACCCTGTCCCGCTCTCTATCCCAGACGCCGGGGCGTTCACACGCCGGGCGCGGGGAGAGCGGGGACTCCCAAGGGAGATTCTGCCTTCGCCGTACCTCTCCGCGCAACGGGGAGAGCGGGGACTCCCAAGGAA
>JBOGTX010000752.1:0-2938 GCA_050695695.1 Chloroflexota bacterium | reverse complement strand
CCCCACTCACCCCAGTCGACGTAGGACTCCCGAAGCCTGCCGTCGAGCCAGACCACCCGGTGCACCGGCAGCGCGTCGAAAAACTCGTTCGACACGACGGCGTGGGCCCTGACCCCCGCCTGACGCAGATCGTCGAGCGAGCGCCACCAGCGGGGGGCGCCCTCACCCAGTACCCCCTCGCCCAGCGCCCCGGATCGCGCGTCCACCGCGTGGTACTCGACCCGCGGGGACGCGCCTTCCTCGGCCAATCCGTCCCGGATCTGCCTGGCCAGCTCGCCCGCGCCGGCCCCTGGCTCGACGATCACGAACCGCCGCGGCTGGCCCAGCGCGTCCCAAACTCGCCGGAGGTAGCGCGCGACGCAGAAGCCGAAGGCCGGGTGAGCCTGGGGGCTGGTCTGAAAGTCGGCCAGCGCGCCCGGGCCGCCGGTCTCCGCGTTGGAAAGCGACGCGTAATAGCCCAGCCCGGGCTCGTAGAGCGCTCGCTCCATGAAGCGGTCGAAGGTCATGGGGCCGGCGCGCTCGATCTCGAGCTGGATGCGGCGAACCAGCTCGGGGCGACCGCTCACCTGATCCGTTCCATGCCGAAGGTATCGGGGGCAGCGATCAACGCACGCTCGACGAGGTCGCACAGGACGTGGCCGACCGCCAGGTGAATCTCCTGGACGATCGGGGTAGTCACCGACGGCACCAAAAGGGCAAGATCAGCGTGCTTGACCAGCTCGCCGCCGGACTGTCCGGTGAACGCGAGCACCTTCACGCCCCTGGCCCGGGCGGCCTGCGCGGCCATCACCACGTCGGCCGAGGTCCCGCTCGTGCTCAGCGCGATCAACACGTCGCCGGCCACCGCCAGCGCGTCGACCTGACGCTGAAAGACGTCCTCGAATCGGTAGTCGTTCGCGATCCCGGTCAGCGCCGAGGTATCGGTCGTCAAGGCGATCGCCGGCAGCGGCCGCCGCTCGCGCAGGTATCGTCCAACCAGCTCGGCGGCCAGGTGCTGGGCCTCGGCCGCGCTCCCGCCGTTGCCACAGAGCAGGACCTTGCCACCTGCCCTCAGGCACGCGGTCAAGACCTCGGCCATCTCCGCCACGGTCCCCGCCGATTCGGCGGCGATCTGCGCCGCGACGGCCGCGGTCGTCCGAAGGTGCTCTCGGTAGATCATCTCATCGTCATCGCGCTCGACCTGCCGAACCGGATTCCCTGGCATCACCCCTCCGCTGACGGAGTCGTTCACGTTGAGTCTAGCATGCATCGTTCTGGCCAGGAGGCGAAGCGCGCCAGAGCGCCGGAGCTCGGCAGAAAACGGCGCACCAGAACGCGATACACAATACATTGACGTTTGCTCCGCGAGCGACTAAACTTCAACTGAGTGCGAGGCTTGGCCAACGTGAAAGCAACTTTGAGCATCGCGGCCCGGGTGGCTTCTTTCCTGCTCGCCGGCGCGGCCACGGGGTTACTGCTCGTGCTCGTGGCCGGCGTGGCAAGCGCCGCGAGCAGTCCACCAGCGACCTCCCCGGCCCGGGCGACGAGCGGCCCGGTCGTCGTCCTGTCCATCGACGGGGCGATCGATCCGATCAACGCCCAGTACGTGTCCCGAGGCCTCCAACAGGCGGCGAGCGAACGGGCTCGGGCGGTCTTGATCGAGCTCAATACGCCGGGTGGCCTGGATAGCTCGATGCGGGAGATCACCGGAGCGATGCTGACCAGCCCGGTTCCGGTCATCGTCTACGTGACGCCAGCCGGGGCGCGCGCCGGCTCGGCGGGCGTCTTCATCCTGATGGCGTCGGACGTCGCCGCGATGGCGCCCGGGACGAACGTCGGAGCGGCGCACCCGGTCAGTGGCGGGGCGTCGACGGGCAGCAATCTCCCGGACGACGAGCGCGCCAAGGCGACCAACGACGCGGCGGCCTACATGCGCATGCTGGCGACGACCCGCCACCACAACGCGACCTGGGCCGAGGACGCGGTCCGCCAGAGCGTCGCCCTGACCGCCGACGAGGCGCTCCGGCAACACGTCGTCGATCAGATTAGCCCCGACCGACAAGCCCTGCTCACCGTGGTCGACGGGATGCCCTACGTTCGGAACGGCCAGACTGCCACCTTCGACACGCGGGGCGCCCCGATCCAATCGATCGGACTGACCGTGCCCGAGCAGCTGCTCCACGTGATCGACGATCCGAACATCTCGTACCTCTTGCTGACGATCGGGGCCTGGGCATTGCTGGCCGAGGTGTTTCATCCCGGCAGCGTCGTACCGGGCGTGGTGGGAGTGATCTGCCTCGCGCTCGCCCTCACCGCGTTCGAGAGCCTGCCGATGAACTGGACCGGCGTTGGACTGATCGCCCTGGCGATCGGGCTCTTCATTCTGGATCTCAAGGCAGCGTCGCACGGCGTCCTGACCGGCGCCGGGCTGATCACGTTCATCGTCGGCTCGTTGATGCTCTTCTCGCCGGTCGATCTCCCCGCGCTTTCCGCCGGCGAGTTCGGCCTCGCGGTCAGTCCGGTGCTCATCGTGGCCATCGGCCTCGGGCTCGCCTTCTTTTTCTCTTTCGCGGTGCGGGCAACTTTGCGGGCGCGGCGCCGTCCCGCCATGGCGATCAGCAGCGCCGGCGTCGGGGCGACCGGGCTCGCGGTGACCGAGCTGGCGCCGAGCGGATCGGTTCGGATCCACGGCGCCAATTGGAACGCCGACGCCGTGAATGGCGTCATCCATCAAGGCGAGACGGTCCAGATTACCGCGCGTCAAGGCTTGCGGCTTCTCGTACGCCGGGTCGACCAGAAAGGAACGTGATTCATGCTCGGACCCATTATCATTTTGATCCTGATTATCATCCTGGTGGCGGTGTTGGCGTCAATCTCGGTTCGGATCGTCCGCGAATATCAGCGACTTGTCCTTTTCCGCCTGGGCCGCTGCGTCGGCGAGCGCGGACCAGGCGTGGTC
>JBOGTX010000751.1:0-6071 GCA_050695695.1 Chloroflexota bacterium | reverse complement strand
GCCCAACCGCCACCGCCGCTCCCCAGGCCGCCGCGACGACCGCTCCGGCGGCCGCGACCGTCGCGCCGCCCACGGTGCCGCAACCTCAGGTTGCCAGTATTCCCCGAACCGAGACGCTGATCGTCAGCGTCTCGGATAGCGTCAATCAAATGGACGACGCGGTGATCGCGAACCCGTTCCTGATCGGCGCTCAGCGCACTGGCTGGCAATTCGCCTTCGAAGCCCCCTATTATTACAACGAGTGGTGGACCGACCAGGTCAGCGCGCCGCCCGGAATGACCGGCAAGAATGGCGAGATTCCTTACCTTGCCACGGATTATCAATACAACGACAGCTACGACGAGTTGACGATTAAGTTCCGCCCGGATGTGACCTGGAGCGATGGCCAGCCCTTCACCGCCAACGATGCGGTCTTCACTGTCAATATGCTCAAAGACAACTCGCCGAAGCTCAACTTCTCGTTCGAGATGAAGGAGTGGGTCAAGGACATCGCCGCGCTCGACGACCATACCCTCAAGATCACATTGAGCTCGGCCAACCCACGCTTCATGTTCACGTATTTCCAGTGGTACCTGGACCACGGCTTTCCGTTCGTCCCGGAGCACATCTTCAAGGGCCAGGATCCGCAGACGTTTACCAACTTCGACCTGGCCAAGGGCTGGCCGATCACCACCGGGCCGTGGAAGCTGATCTATTCGAGCCCGCAGCAAAAGATCTGGGAGCGCCGCGACGACTGGTGGGGCGCGAAGACTGGCTTCCATCCCCTGCCAAAGATGAAGCGGGTCATCGTGCTGCCGCGCTTCGAGGACTCGAAGCTGGCCCAACTGCTGATTGCTAACCAGACCGAGGCGACCCACCAGCTTCAGCCGGCCGATGCCCAGGCGGTCATGGCGCAGAACCCGAAGGTCATCGTGCGAACCCTGGATAAGTCTCACCCCTGGGGCTGGATCGCCTCGTGGCCGGAGTACGTCGGCTTCAATTGCTCAAAGGCACCGTACGACGATCCGGACATTCGTTGGGCAATCAATCACGCGTTCGATCGGAAGCAGATCGTCGACATCGGCTTCCAGGGCGATGGCGCGATCGCCATTATCCCATTGGAGACGAACGCCGCGCTGAAGCCGTATTACGACGCGGTGTCGGATATTCTGCAGAAGTACCCGATCGACGACTACGATCCGAAGAAGACCGCCCAGATCATGCAGTCCAAGGGCTACGCGAAAGACCAGGGGGGCTTCTGGGCGAAGGGCGGCAAACGCTTCCCGCTGCTGGTCGTGACCCCGGCCGGCTTCTTCGATAATTACGTGCCGATCGTCGTCGCCCAGCTTCGCAAGGCCGGCTTCGACGCGGCGTTCAAGTCGCCGTCCGACGAGGCGACGATCCAGCAGCTCGGCACCGAGGACGCGTTCATGAATGGGGTGCAGGGGAGCGTTCGCGATCCCTACATCAGCATGGAGCAGTTTGGAAGCTGGAACTCCTTGCCGACCGGTCAGCCCGCCCAGCAGCCATTCCGCTGGACGAACGCGACCTACGACAAGGCGATCAAGGGCATGGCCGTGCTGCCCGCGTCCGATTCGAAGTTCATGCCCCTCTACCGGCAGGCGATGGAGCAGTGGATACCGGCCTTGCCCCAGATTCCCCTGGTGCAGGACTTCACGATCGTTCCGGTCAACACGACCTACTGGACCGGCTGGCCGGATAGCAAGAATCCATATACTATGCCAGCCTTCTGGCTGCGCGGCTCGGCGACTTTGCTGATCAACACGCTACAGCCAGCTCAAGGGTAGGGATCGCGAACAGCTTGATCGGAACGGCCGGTCCGAGGCGCCGGTGAGGTACCGACTCCTTGGCGCGACCGGCCTGAGCGTCTCGACGCTTTGCCTCGGAACGGTGTACTTCGGCAGCTTCGTGCCACCCGACGAGTCGCTGCGGATCGTCCACCGGGCGCTGGATCTCGGCGTGAGCTTCGTCGACACCGCCGAGATCTACATGCGCCCGAAGTACAACGCCTCGGAAGAGGTCGTGGGGAGGGCGCTCGCCGGGCGCCGGTCCGAGGTCATCCTGGCGACCAAGAAGCGCTACGATCCGCGACAGCTCCGGACCGGCGGACCGGGCGATCATGGCATGGCCAGACGCCAGATCGTCGCGGCGATCGAAGGTAGCCTCCGCCGCCTGCGGACCGATTACCTCGACCTCTACTACTCGCACCAGCCCGACCCGGAGACGCCCCTGGACGAGATGCTGGGCGCGTTCGACGACCTGGTGCGCGCGGGGAAGGTGCGCTACGTCGGCTTGTCGAACTACCCGGCCTGGCGGGTGGTGGAGGCGCTCTGGGCCGCCGAGCGCCGACGGCTGGCGCCGGTGTCGTGCGTGCAGGTGCTCTACAACCTGCTCGATCGAAGCGTCGAGCGCGAGACCGGGCCGGCCTGCCAACAGCATTGCCTCGGTCTGGTGGCCTATAGCCCGCTAGCGGGCGGTGTCTTGACCGGGAAATACGGCGCCTCGGCGGAGCAGCTTCCGCCCGACTCGCGGGCCGCCCGGGTTGGCCGATCGGCGGGTGGCCGCCCCGGACACATTCCGGTCTTGAGCGAACGGAACCTGGCGGTCGCGCGCCGCCTCTCCGCGTTCGCCGAGGCGCGCGGCGAGACCGCCGCCCGGCTCGCGATCGCCTGGGCGCTCCACCAGCCGGCCGTCAGCTCGGTCATCATGGGGGCCAGCACGGTCGGCCAGCTCGAAGCCAACGTCGCGGCCGCGGAGCTGGACCTCGATGCACGCGCCGTCGACGCGCTCTCGGCGCTGGCCTCACGTTGACAGTCGCGCCGCGCGGTGCTAGCCTTGGATAGGACAAAAGAATAGCCCCAGATACGGGAGCTTGGGAAAGCCAGGCTGAGAGGGTGACCGGCCAGTCGTCACCGACCGTGGTACCTGATCTGGGTAATACCAGCGAAGGGAGTCACTCGTCGATCTCAGTCGCGCCGACCGGGTTCTCCGGCCGGCGTTCTTTTTTGGGAACCGGAGGCGTTGCGCGCGATGACAAGGGCTGAGCTGGCAAGACAGTTGAAGGTGTACGTCGTGACCGACAATCGGGCGGCGCGGGGCCGACCCCTGGTCGACCTGGTCGCCGCGGCGCTGGAAGGCGGGGCGACCGCGATTCAGCTCCGCGAAAAGGCGCTGAACGCGCTCGACCAGGTGGCCCTGGGCCGGGAGCTCCGCCGCCTGACCGACGCGGCCGGCGCCCTCCTGATCGTGAACGATCGGGCCGACATCGCCTGCGTCCTGGAGGCCGACGGGGTCCACCTCGGTCAGGACGACCTGCCGGTCGCGGCGGCGCGGAAGATCCTTGGCCCGGATGCGATTATCGGTGGATCGGCGGGCAACCTGGACGAGCTGACGACGTCGCTCGCGGCCGGCGTCGACTACCTAGGGGTTGGACCGATGTACCCGACCGGTAGCAAGGACGACGCCGGGCCGGCGATTGGCCCGGCCGGCCTGGCGGAGATCCGTCGGCGTACCGAGCTGCCGATCGTGGGAATCGGGGCGGTCGGCGCCGACAACGTCGGCCCGGTCATCGCGGCCGGGGCCGACGGCGTCGCGGTGATCTCGGCGGTGATTGGCGCCGACGATCCGAAAGCCGCCGCCCGGCGCCTGCGCCAGGCCGTGGAAGACGCGATTCGGCTCCGTGGCTGAGCCGATTCGGGGGTGAAAGACCGTGAGCGTACCGAAGGCATTGACGATCGCCGGCTCGGATTCGGGAGGTGGCGCCGGCATCCAGGCCGACCTGAAGACGTTCGCCGCGCTCGGCGTTTACGGGACGAGCGTCATCACCGCGATCACTGCCCAGAATACCCGCGGCGTCCTCGGAGTACAGGACATCGAGCCCGCGCTGGTGGCGGCGCAAATCGACGCCGTCGTCGAGGACATCGGCGCGGACGCCGCGAAGACCGGCATGCTCTCCAGCGCGCCGATCGTCGAGACGGTGGCCGCGCGGATCCGTCATCACCGCCTCGAGAAGCTCGTCGTCGATCCGGTCATGATCGCGAAGAGCGGCGACGCCCTGCTGCGGCCAGAGGCGGTCGTGGCGCTGCGCGATCTCTTGCTACCGCTGGCGCTGGTGGTCACCCCCAACCTGCCCGAGGCCGAGACGCTGGTCGGACGGCACCTCGAGACCGACCCCGATCTTCGCGCGGCGGCCGAGGCGATCGCCCGGCTCGGGCCTCGGTACGTCGTGATCAAGGGAGGCCACCGGTCGGGAGACGCCGACGACCTGATCTTCGATGGGCAGGAATTCCTCACCCTTCACGCCGCGCGGATCGCGACGCCGCACACCCACGGCACCGGCTGTACTTTTTCGGCGGCGATCGCGGCCGGGCTGGCGTCGGGGATGGAACCGGTCGCGGCGATCGGCGCGGCGAAGGAGTATCTGACCGGCGCGATCGCCCATGCCTACGCGATCGGTGCCGGCCACTCGCCGGTCCATCATTTCTATCGGGTTTGGTAAAGGAGGTCGTGGATGACGACCGTGCAGGTGAATGGGCAAGCGTATGAGCTCGACGGCGCTCGAACGATTTCCGAGCTGATGGTGAAGCTCGGCGCCGGCCAGGTGACGATGCCGACCGGGCTGGTCGGGCCAGGCATCGCCGTCGCGGTGAATGGTCGGGTCGTGCCGCGTGCCCAGTGGGAGCGGACGCCGCTCGGCGCCGGCGATGACGTGCGCTTGGTCAAGGCGGTCGCCGGCGGCGCGCCCGACCGTCTGGACAAGGATCCGAAGCCCCTGGTGATCGCCGGGCGTTCGTTCGATTGCCGGCTCTTCGTCGGCACCGGGCGGTTCATCTCGCCGGCGGTGATGCGTGCCGCGCTCGATGCCTCCGGCACCGAGCTCGTCACCGTCGCGATTCGCACCACCGGGGTCGACGGCAGCGGACCCGACGCCGGCATCCTGGCCGCGCTCGACCTGACGCGTTTCGGCTTGCTGCCCAACACCGCCGGCGCCACCAGCGTGCGCGAGGCCGTCTTCATGGCGGAGCTGGCCCGCGAGGCGCTCGGCACCGAATGGGTGAAGCTCGAGGTGATCGGCGACGAGCGCACCCTGTGGCCCGACGTGACCGGCACCGTCGAGGCGACGAAGCTCCTGGTTCGCGAAGGGTTCGTCGTCCTGCCCTACACGACCACCGATCTGGTCACCGCGCTACGGTTGGAAGACGCCGGCGCCGCGACGGTGATGCCGCTTGGCTCGCTGATCGGCTCCGGCCAGGGAGTGAACGACTGGAATGGCATTCGCCGCATCGTCGAGCGGGTGAGCGTACCGGTCGTCGTCGACGCCGGGATCGGCGCCCCATCGGACGCGGCGCTGGCGATGGAAGCAGGCGCCGATGCCTGCTTGATCAACACCGCGATCTCGCGCTCGGACGATCCTCCGACGATGGCGCGGGCGATGCGCCACGCGGTCGAGGCGGGACGTCTGGGCTACCTCGCCGGGCGGATGCCGCGCCGCGACCACGCGGTCCCGTCCAGCCCGCCGGCCGGCGTCGTCGCGCTCGGCCGGTAACGCCGTGCGATCGCTTCCCGGCCAACCAACCGCCGGCGCGTCGCCGGACGTTCTGATCGTCGGCGGCGGCATCATTGGCTGCTCGACCGCCTATCATCTGGCGCTGGCGGGCACGTCGGTCGAGGTGCTCGAGCGCGAGCACCTGGCGGCGGGCGCGTCGGGCGTCGCGGCCGGGATGCTGGCGCCGCGGGTCGAGGCGCCGTTCGACGATCCTTTCTTCGCGCTCACCCTGCTGGGGCGGGCCGAGCATCCCCCGCTGGCCGCGACCCTGCTCGACGACGTCGGCCTCGACGTCGAGTGCCGGACGAGCGGCATCCTGAGGGTCGCGCTCGACGAGGCCGAGCGAGTCGAGCTGCAGCGCCGCATGCGCTGGCAGGCCGCGCGTGGCCTACCCGCCGAGTGGCTCGAGCCCGAGGAGCTGGGCGAGCGCGAGCCGCTGCTCGCCGGGGTCGCCGGGCGGCGGCTCGCCGGCGGGCTCTGGCTGCCGGATGAAGGGCACGTGCGCAGCCCGCGCCTGGTCCAGGCG
>JBOGTX010000750.1:0-3949 GCA_050695695.1 Chloroflexota bacterium | reverse complement strand
CCCGGGCGCGTGCCGAGGAAGCGGATACCCGCATTGCAACCTCCCTGGCCACCGCTCACCGCGGCACCGATTCCGGCCCGGGGAGAACGGTTCAACGGGAAGCCGCGCCGGAGACAATCGCCGCGCCCGAGGCGACACGCCCGGCCTGGCAGGATGCGCCGACGATGACCGAAGACGGCGCGACCACGGTCTCGGACGACGCGACCCGGACGGATCCGGATCAAACTCGGCCAGGCTGAGCTCGCGCGATCCCAACGCCGAAGGAGGTGCCGAGGTCATGGTCGTCGTAGGCGCGGCAAGCGACCTTGGACGGGTGCGGACCAACAATGAGGACAATTACGTCGTGCTCCTTCCGCCGAGCGTTCCCGAAGGCTTGGATGCGATCCTGGTGGTTGCCGATGGCATGGGAGGTCACCAGGCGGGCGAAGTCGCCAGCGATATCGTGGTCCGAAAGTTCGCCGGCTCGTTCAACCCCGAGGCCGGACCCCGGCGGATCGATTCGGTCCTCGACCTGAACGCGCTCCTCGCGCGCGTCATCGCCGATGCGAACGATGAAGTGTTCGAGACGGCGTCGACCGATCCTCACTTGAGGGGCATGGGGACAACGGTCGTCGCGGCGGCGCTCGTTGGCGATCGCCTCCACCTTGGCTACGTCGGCGACAGCCGGGCCTACCTCATCGACGCGGCGAACGTCTATCAGCTCAATCACGACCACAGCTGGGTCGCCGAAGAAGTGCGAGCCGGGCGTTTGACCAAGGCGCAGGCCGAGCACCATCCCCGGAAGAACGTCCTCACCCGCGCCGTGGGCGTCGTGCTGGACGTCGACGTCGAGACCCAGACCTTCGAGCTGGTGCCCGGTGATACCCTCCTGCTGTGCAGCGATGGCTTGACCAACGTGGTTACCGAGGACGAGCTCCAGCAGGTCGTTCACGATCACCACGATCCGCGCCAGGCAGCGGCCACCCTGATTCGGATGGCGAACGACCGTGGCTCCCCCGATAACGTCACGGTGGTGATCGCGCGGTACCTGGACGCGCTGGCGGTCAAGCGCGACGACGCCGACGTGACGTTGCCAGGTCGGCCGTTCGCTTGAGAGAACCGGGCTGTCCCGCGACCATCGGTCAGGCCGGTGGCACCTCCGCGGTCCGCAGCGCTGCCCAGATTCGCTCAGGGCTCAGGGGAAGGTCAAGGTGTTGGACACCAAACGGGCGTAGCGCGTCGAGCACCGCGTGAACGATCGCCGGTGGCGCGCCGATTGTTCCGGCTTCACCCACGCCCTTGGCGCCAAGCGGGTTCAAGGGCGTGGGCGTCGCGGTCGCGCCAAGCTCGTAGCCTGGCAAATCGTCGGCGTGGGGAATCCAGTAGTCGAGGAAGGAACCGGTCAGTAGCTGACCGTCCTCGTCGTAGCGAGTCCATTCGCCGAGCGCCTCGCCCGCTCCCTGGGCCAAACCACCATGAAGCTGCGCCTCGACGAGGCGCCGGTTGATCGCCTGACCGCAGTCGTGCACCATGACGAGCTGGCGCAATCGGATCACGCCGGTGTCGCGGTCCAGCGACACCACGGCCACGCAGGTACCGAAGGCAAAGGCCTCGCCGTGCATGTCGAACCGCGTTTGGAGGTCGAGCTCGGACGCGACCTCCTTCGGCAACTGACCGCTCGTCGCCGCGGCCGCGACTTCCCGCCAGGTGGCGGAGCGCTCGCCGTTCGGCAAACCCACCACGGAGAAGCGTCCGTCACGAACGACCACGTCGGCGGGCGCGGCCTCCAACAGGTGGGCGGCGATCCGACGGGCGCGCTCCAGGATCTCGGTGGCCGCGACCGCCAGGGCGCCGCCCCCGAGGGCGGTGCTCCGGCTGCCGAACGTCCCGATGCCCGGCAGGCCATCGTCGGTATCTCCCTGGCGAATCTCGACGTCTTCGTTCCGGGTGCCAAGGCGTTCGGCGAGCACCCGCGCGAACGTTGCGCGATGGCCCTGGCCATGGGCGACCGAGCCGGTGATCGCCACGATTCGCCCATCGGGCTCGATCCGCACCCGTCCGCTTTCCCAGCCTCCCCCGGTCGGCTCGACGTAACTTGCCAGGCCGACGCCCAGAACCTCACGGTCGCCGGTCATCAGGCGGGCGCGCTGCTGGGCCCGGAGGTCATCGTAGCCGGCCAGGGCCAGCGCTTGGTCAAGAGCGGCGGCGTACTGGCCGGTATCGTAGGTGGCTCCAAGGGGATTGGCATAGGGGAACGCGTCTGGCTCGACGAAGTTGCGGCGGCGGACCTCGATCGAGTCGATCCCGAGCGCCCCGGCAAGCTCTTCCACCAGCCGCTCGACGATGAACGCGGCTTCCGGCCGCCCCGCGCCGCGATAGGCACCGGAGACCCCGGTGTTGGTATACACTCCGGAGACTTCGACCGACGCGGCGGGAATCCGGTAGGCGCCGGTCAGCAGGGAGGCGATGCGCTGCGCTGGACCGTACGACGAGGCGTACGCCCCCAGGTTCGTCAGCACCCGCGCGCGCAGACCCAGAATCAGGCCGTCAGCAGTGGCGGCGAGCTCGGCAACGCCCACTGTTTCTCGGCTGCTCTGCGTGACCAGGAAGTCCTCGCGCCGGGTCGCGATCCAACGCACCGCCCGCCCGAGCTTTCGCGCCGCCAGCGCCGCGACCACGTATTCGGGGTAGACTGGCCCGCGTACCCCGAACCCTCCACCGACGTCCGGTGCAACGACTCGGACGGCGTCTTCCGGCAGGCCACTGGCTCGGACCAGCGTGGCGTGAACGCGCCAGGGCGCCTGGGTCGTACACCACGCGGTGAGCTTTCGCGCCCTCTCGTCCCACTCCGCCAGCACCCCGAGAGGCTCCAAAGGAACCCCGGCCAGCCGAGGGATCGCGACCCTCGACGAAATGATCCGGGCGGCCGTGGCGAAGGCCGCGTCGACCTCACCGCTCGCCCGTTTCAGCGTGAAGGCAAGGTTCGTCCCGAGGTCGGGATGAACCAGCGGGGCGTCGGGCGCCAGTGCGGCCTCCGGCGTCGTCACGACCGGCAGCGGATCGTACTCGATCGCGATCATTGCCGCGGCATCGGTGGCGTGTGATTCGGAGTCGGCGACGACGGCAACGATCGGGCTTCCCACCGCGAGAACGGTCTCCTGGACCAGCAGTGGGGCCGGAGCCCACCGTGGCTCCGGCCCCGGAAGGCTGTTCCCCGACGCCGCGTCGAGGGGTAGGTCCGACGCGCGAAGAACCGCCGCGACTCCGGGGGCGCGATCGGCGCCATTCAGGTGAATTGCCCGGATGCGGGCGTGGGCGTGGGTCGCGCGCGCGAACGCGAGATGCAACAGGTCCGGCCGCCGAAGGTCCGCGACGTACCGGCCGAGACCTTGAATGAATCGATGGTTGTCGTCCGTCTGGCGCGGCCGCCCGATTTCGGACTGACCCAGGTCGTGATGGCTCGCTTCGTTCATTTTGCCGACCATAAAACCGAATGGCTGGATTATATACCAACCTCGTGGTGGTCGATTGTTCACGATGGAACAAGGCCAACCATTCCTGAACCGATCCTCAACAATTTCACAACCGCCAATTGCTAATGTGTTTCGCGCTAGACCCGCTAGCGGGCGATGGATCGCCGGCCGTCGATTTCTTTCGAGCGAGACGTTTCGTGAAAATCCTGCTGGCTGACGACGATACCGACATGCTGGACGTGACGGCTTTCGCGCTGCGGCGTGAGGGATTTACCGTCGCGGCCGTGACCGACGGCGTCCAGGCCCTCAATCGCTGGCGGTCCGATGCTCCGGATTTGCTCCTGTTGGACGTTGGGATGCCGCGCTTGAATGGATTCGAGGTATGCCGGCGCGTCCGGCAAACGTCGAACGTGCCGGTCATCATGTTGACCGCGGCCGGCGACGAAGACCACGTCGTTCACGGTTACCAGTTGGGCGCCGACGACTACGTCACCAAG
>JBOGTX010000749.1:0-4087 GCA_050695695.1 Chloroflexota bacterium | reverse complement strand
ATCGCGGCTCGATCCGATCCAGGCGCTGCGCTACGAGTAAGAAGGAAACATGACACACCCCGAATTTTACGGGCCGCGTCGAGGAGACCTCTCTCACCCTGTCCCGCTCTCTATCCTAGACGCCGGGGCGTTCACACGCCGGGCGCGGGGAGAGCGGGGACTCCCAAGGAAGGATCTCCCTTGGCAGCTCCTCTCCCCGCGCCGGGGAGAGGCCGGGAGAGAGGTCTCCTCGACGCGGCCCGTAAAATTCGGGGTGTGTCATGTTTCCTTCTTACTCGTAGCGCAGCGCCTGGATCGGATCGAGCCGCGATGCCTTGCGGGCGGGGTAGTAGCCGAAGAACACGCCCACCAGGGCGGCGAACCCGAAGGAGAGCGCGATCGCCTGGACGCTGACGACGGCGTTCCAGCCGGCCAGGGCGCTCAATCCGATCGTGCCGCCCACGCCGAGGATCACCCCGATCAGGCCGCCCACGAAGCTGATCGCGATCGCCTCGATCAAGAACTGCGAGAGAACGTTGCTGGCCATCGCGCCGATCGCCATGCGCACGCCGATCTCGCGGGTGCGCTCGGTGACCGACACGAGCATGATGTTCATGATCCCGATGCCGCCGACGACCAGCGAGACCGCCGCGACGCCAGCCAGAAGGTAGGTGAGGGTGGCGCCGGCCTGCTGGGCGGTGTCGACGAGCTGGTTGTTGTTGCGCACCCGGAAGTCGTCGGGCTGATTGGCCTGGATGTGGTGGCGGGTCTCGAGCAGAGTGGTGATCTGCTGCTGAATGGCGTCGATCTGACCGGTCGGCGCGACCTGGACGTAGACGTTGTTCACGAACGGTCGATTGAAGAGTCGGATTTGCGCGGTCTTGAACGGGATCAGGATGACGTCGTCCTGGTCGCGAAAGCCGTTGCTCCCTTTGCTGGCCAGAACGCCTTTCACCTTGAAGGGCACGCCCCGAATCAGAATCGTCTGGCCGACCGGATCGCCGCCCGCGAAGAGGTTCTGGGCAACGGTCTGGCCGATGTCGGCGACGAGCGCGCCGGACGCTTCGTCGGAATCATCGAAGCTGGCGCCGCTGGCGACCTGCCAGTTCTGGATCGAGAAGATCGCCGGATAATCACCCTGCACCTCGGTGCTCCAGTTCTGGTCGCCCGCCACGACCTGAACGCCGTTCACGTCGACGTCCGGGCTGATCGCGGCGAGGCCGGGGACCTGGTTCTGGATCGCCTGGGCGTCCGCCTCGTTCAGCGTCGGCAGGGCGCCACTTCCGGTCTTCACTCCACCGACGTTTGCCGAGCCGGGCGTAATCACGAGGAGATTCGTTCCCAGGCCGGCGAGGCGCGCTTGGACCGACTGCTGCGCCCCCTGGCCCAGGCCGATCATGACGATCACCGCGCCGACTCCGATGATGATTCCGAGCATGGTGAGGATCGCGCGTAGCTTGTTGGCGACCAGCGCCTCGAGGGCGGTCGCGATGCTCTGACCAATCGCCATCGAGCCACTGACGCCGGGCGGCAGCGGCCCTAGAATCGGCGCTTCGTCATCCCACGAACCGTCGAGCTCGGTTGGCCGGGCCGGGGCGTCGGCGCTGGTTTGCAGGAGCTCCAGAACGCTCATAATTCACGTCACCTCACGCAGGTTGTTTGCCTGATCGGGCGTGAAGCTGCCCAATCTTTCCCTAATAACTATTCTCGACCGCGATTATTAACTGTCGATTAAGTATTGGCCAAGCGCGGGTAAAAAGAGTGTTGGCCCGGGAGGACCGGGGTGGGCGAGCACCGCCGCGCCGCCCGGTCGGTATCCACCGACGGCGGCGCGTGCTATACTGCGCTCCATGCACGCGCAGACCCTCGCGAGCGCGGTCGTGCTGGCTCCGGCGCTCGCGCTGCTCCTCGGATTCGTCATTTTCAACGCGCTCGGGCGGTTCGGCACCGCGGAGGGTCGTTCGCGCGGCGTCGCGCTCGTCGCGGCCGCCATCGCCCTGGGCATGGCGGCGCGGCTCTGGGTGACTTCGCGGACCGGCGCTCAGACGGTCATCCTGGCGAGCCCGAGTGGTCCCGCCGCCGACACCCTCGCCGTCCACGTCGACGTCCTGGCTGCCGTCTGCCTCGTCGTTTTGCTTCTCGCCGGTCTCGCCCGAGTCGATCGGGATGACGGCGCCCGATCCCGCTTTTCCGGCGCGGCGCTGCTGCTCACGCTCGCCGTCGCGACTTGCCTGTTTCTATCCGCCAGCATCGCCGCGCTGACCGTTTGCTGGGCCGGGTTAATCTTCCTTGGCGCGGCCGAGTCGATCGCGCGCCGCGAGCTGGACGACGCGGCACCTCTCCTGGCGCTGGCGCTGTGCGGGGCGCCGGTTCTGGTGGTGAGCGGCGCGGCCATCGCGTCGCTTGGCAACGGCTCTCCGCTCACGCTGGCCGCGCCGCCGTCGGTCGTTCAGTGGGCGGCGCTCAGTCTCGCGCTGATTGGCGCGGCGAGCGCCGGCATCACCCCGCTGAATGGCTGGCTGACGCGTGACCGACCATCCGAGGTCGCCAGCCTGGTATCCGACGTGGTCCTGCCGCTGACCGGCACCTACCTCGCCATGCGGGCTTTGCAACTCGCCGGTTCCGAGCGGTCGATCGTCCTCTCGGTCGTTCTCGTCGGCTTCGGCCTGTGGGGCGCCGGCGATGCCGCCCACGCGGCGTTCACGGCACGGAGCATCGAGGCCCAGTCTCGCGCGGCCGGGCGCGGCGAGAGCGGGCTCGCCTTCGTCGCCCTGGCGGTCGGCACCCAGTCGTCGGTCGCGGCGGCCCTCTTCTTGACCGCGTTCAGCGTCCTTGCTCGGACCAGCGTCCGGGTGGCCGGCCGCGACGAGCTGGCGCGTTTGGGATGGGCCTCGACCGTCGGATTGCCGCCACTCCCCGGGCTCGTCGGTCGCTGGCTCGTCGTGGCGGCGGCCCTGGCCGCCGGGGAGTGGCCGCTGGCGGTCGCGCTCGGCGCGGCGGCGCTGCTCCTCGATCTCGGAGTTTTCGCCAATCGGGCGTTTCCCGCCCGCCCGGCGCGATCGACCCGGCCAGTCGCCCTGGCTCTCCTTGGCGCGATCGCACTCGGCGGCCTCATCCCGACGTGGTGGCTGATCGCCCGGTTACTGCCAGGCGCTAGCTTGCCCGGCACCACGTCACCCGCGCCCTCGGCCGCGCTCGGCATTCTCGCGCTCGCGATCGCGCTGACGCCGGTGCTGATCGCACCGCTCGCGACGAAACCCCGGAGCGTCCTCCCGCACGCCGACCTCGGTCGGGCCATTCAGGAGCGCGCCTGGGACGCGATCGAGCGCTTCGCCGAGGGCGCCGCGGGAATCGCCCGAATCGTCGAGGGCCGCTACAACCTGGCCGCGGCGTTCGTCGTGATCGTCGTCGCGATTTTCGCGTTTGTGAGGTAATCTTCGGTGATCCTGGTCGCGGCCGCGCTGGTTGTGATCGGCGTGGTCCTGGTGGGCTCGCTCGATGGCTGGCAGGGGGCATCGCTCGCGCTCGGCTCGCAATACCTTGGCGTCGCTCTGGTCCTGCTCGCGGTCAACGCGATCATTCCCGCCGTGCTGGAGGTCGTCGTCGCGGCCGGCGTGCTCGGAGTTCTCGGCACGGCAGCGACCGCCTCGCCGCCGACCACCTTCGATCCCCGGGCCTGGCTGCTCGGGTCTTTTCGCCCTGGCTGGTTCGATCTGAGCGTCACCGCGGTCGCGGTCGTCGGCGCGCTCGCCGTGGCGAACGAGCGGCCGGTCTTCGGGAGTGGCATCGACCCGGTCGTCGACGTCCTGCTCTTCACCGGTCTCCTCAACTGTCTGGCCGGTCGCTCGCCAAGAATCGCCGGTGGCCTGCTGCTGCTGGCCTCGGCCGGAAGCGTCGGGCTTCAAGCGATCAGCCAGCTTTCCACCCGGACCGATTGGTTCCTCCTCGCGCTGCTTCAGATCGTGCTCGCCCTCGCGCTGGTCCGCCTGCGTTCGATCGAGGAGGCGCGGGCTCCGGATCGACGTGGGTCGGCCGCCGCGGAAGGGGACGGAGCGACGTGACGCCCGAGCTGGTCATTCTTGTACCACTGCTCGGGGCGGTCCTGCGG
>JBOGTX010000748.1:0-1609 GCA_050695695.1 Chloroflexota bacterium | reverse complement strand
GCCCTCGATCCCGTGGCCACGGACGGACACCGGCGGACAGTCGTTGCCGCGCTCGCTCCGGGCGTCGATCCCCAGTTGACGAAGGGCATCCAGAAGCGGTCCAATCGGGCGCTCGCGCATGCGGGCGACGCCGTCGATCCGGTAGCTGCCGTCGCCCAACGCCACGTAAGCGGTGAGAAAGCGCGCGGCGGTTCCGGCATTTCCAACGAAGAGGTCAGCCGCGCGCGCCGGCACGCGCCCATCGGCGCCCTGGACCCGGATCCGAAGCTCCTCGGGCGACGCCTCAAGGGATAGCCCGAGCTGGCGGAGTGCCTGGACCATGTAGGCGGTGTCGTCGCTGAAAAGCGCGCCCTGAATCTCGGATGGACCCGCGGCGAGCGCGGCGACCAGAAGCGCCCGGTTGGTGTAGCTCTTCGATCCGGGCAGGCGAACCACCGCGTCGATCGGCCGGGTGGTCGATCGAATCTCCACGACGTCGATGACTTCGCTCACGTCTCCCCCGCGCCAACCATCGTCGCTGGACCGGCGGCAGACGAAGCGTACCACCGCGTGAGCTGCCCCGTCAATCCAGCCAGCCGACCGATCCGGGCATCAGGGACCGGGAATCGTCAGTTGGGCTCCCGGCTGGATCAGTGATGGATCGCCAACGTTATTCACGCTGATCAAGCGGTCGACCGTGATGCCGAAGGTCTGGGCGATACTGGACAGGGAATCGCCGGCCTGGACGGCGTAGGTCCGCGGAGCTCTGGCGCTCGCCGCGCCGGCTGGGATCGACAGCGTCTGGCCAATCGCGATGCTGTCCGGATCGCTGACCTGGTTGGCCCCGGCCAGCCGATCCGCCGAGACGCCAAGCCGCTGCGCGATACCGAGCAAGGTATCGCCCGGCTGGACGACGTAGGTCCGCCCGGCGGGCGCGGCCGTGCTGGCGGATGACGCGGCCGCGGCCAGCTTCAAGACCTGACCGGCCGTCACCTGATCGGGATCCGCGAGACCGTTCCACGCCGCCAGGTTACTGGCGTTGACGCCGGTCTGGTCGGCGATGCCGTCCAGGGTATCGCCCGACTGCACCACGTACTGTCCACTCGGGGCCGGTCGACCGCTCCGACTCGATGGGGCGGCGCGCGGCGGGATCGGCACGCCGGAGGGGCCAGAGACGACCTGATAGCTGACTGGAATGCCCATCAAGGCCGGGTCGGCGATCAATTTGAATGCCGCGTACGAGAGGTCGAGGGCGTAGCTGAAGCCGCCGCGATCGCGGACCTGAACGATAACCGAGCGTCCATTGGCCGGGTTCGTCACCTGGATCCAGGTGCCGAGGGGAAAGATGTTGCAGGCGGTGGTCGTGGGATCGTACATGTCGTACGGCTGACCGTTATACATCGTGTTGCCCTGGAAACCAGGGCCGTACCAGGTGGAAAATCCGGAGTCAGCGCTGGCGAGGCCGGGGGAGAGTATTCCGATCGCGAAGGCGAGCGTCAAGGCGCTCAGACCGACCTGGATGCGAGACAGCGATGGCATCCATGATCCTCCTGTGCCAGGCGGCACACATTGGCAGCAGGCTACCACGAGCTGATTCAGGCTGTCAAGCCTGGACGCTATACCCCAGGGA
>JBOGTX010000747.1:0-5034 GCA_050695695.1 Chloroflexota bacterium | reverse complement strand
ACCGGGTTGGAACACGGCGGAATCGAATCCGAGGTCGCTTTCGTTTTGCGTTCGTACCTATCGGACCACCCCATTGGGCGGGTTGTGACCGGCGAGGTTCTCTGTCGGCTCAAGCGCGATCCGGATACCTCGCGCGCGGCCGACGTGGCCTTCATTCGCAAAGAGAGGCTGCCCGAGGAGCACCTCACCCCGGGCCCGTTCGAGGGCGCCCCGGACCTGGTGGTCGAGATTATCTCGCCCAACGACACCGCGAGCGAGGTCCAGCGGAAAGCTTCCGAGTGGCTGGAGGCCGGCGCCGCGGTCGTCTGGCTGCTCTACCCGGCGACCCGGGGCGTGTTGATCGGTCGCCCGAACGGCTCCAGCCCCGAGCTCCGGGGTGACGCCGAGGTCGACGCCGAGCCGGTGCTACCCGGCTTCCGCTGCCGCGCGCGGGATCTCTTTGCGGGGCCGTTCTGAGCTACTCAGCGTCGCGCAGGTGGGAGGCGAGCAGCGCGGCCAATCCGTCGACATTGAGGTTCTGGCTTAGCTCCAGGGTCCAGGCAGCGACATTCTGATCGCTCGCATCAAGCGTGTACCCGTTGACGGCGAGGAAAAACCAGGGGCAGTTGAACGCGAGGCGCTTGTTGCCGTCGAGAAACGGCTGGCGTTCGGCGATTCCGTGCGCGAGGACGGCGGCCATCCGGGCGAAGTCGGCTCGCTCGTACTCCTGGTAGAACACTGGTCGGACGAGCGCACCTTCGAGAGCAGCGATACTCCTCAGCTGGTCGTGCGCCTGCTGCGGGCTGATCCCGAAGATCAGTCCGTACAAGCGCAGCGCCATGTCAAGCGTGATGTCAACGGCCTCGGCGGGCGCGTTAGCCATGGGCGAGCGTGGACTCCTGGTCTCGATCCCAGGCCGCGAGGAGATCGGTCCCTTCGCGGTGCTCGGCAACAACCCGGGAGGCGAGCCCGTCAAGGGCACGTGCGACCGCTTCGCCGCGGGCGAGGCGCCAATTACCGTCGGGAAGCTGCTCAATGAGCAGTTCAGTACCAGCAGTGATCCCCAGGGCCTTGGGGAGTGAAATGACGATACTGTTACCAACCTGGCGGGCACGAACGATCTGCACGGTCTCTCTCCTTGTGCGACGCTTGGGGTTGACTCTCGTCCCACCCTGGTGTCGCTTTAGTATATCCCCGGATACACGTCGTCGCAAGGCGTGCCGGCAGAAACCGGGCCCGCACGGCGGCGGATACGTCGCTGGCCATTCTCGCCGCTCAGATCCCGCCCTGCATGCCCCGCGCGACGACGTAGGCCTCGCGGCTCTCGACGCGGGTCGCTTTCGGGATCACGACGTTCACTTTCTTGAAGGCATGGCGCACATCGCCCAGAAACCGGTCGAAGTCCTCGCCACGGAAGACTTTCACGATAAAACTACCACCCGGCCGGAGCACCGCGCGGGCGATCGCCAGCGCGTGACTCGCCAGCTCGATCGCCCGCGCCTGATCGGTGACCAGAATGCCGCTCGCGTTCGGGGCCACGTCCGACATCGCCAGATCGGCCGGACCGGCCAGCGCGCCCCGGATCGCTTCCAGGGTACTCGCCTCGCGGACGTCGCCGACCAGCGTCTCGAGGCCGGGCAACCGGGCAATGGGCTGCAGATCAACCGCCAGCACCCGGCCGCCCGGGCGCACTCGCTCCAACGCCACCTGGCTCCAGCTTCCCGGCGCCGCGCCAAGGTCGAGCACGACCTGGCCCGGTCGGGGCAAACGATAGGTGTCGGCGATCTCGATCAGCTTGTAGGCCGAGCGCGCCCGGTAGCCCTCGGCCCTGGCCCTCCGAAAGAAGCGATCTCCCGACTGGTTCTGGCGCCAGCTCATCTACTCACCACTCGACCACTTTCCGAAGATGCCGGCTGGCAAAATCCGGTCCGATCCCTCCTGAGCGAGACCAAGCTCGCCCGCTTCGATCGCTCCGCCGTGGCCGTCCATCAGGTCGGCCAGCAGGTTCGCCAGCATCACACTCGAAGCCTCGATCGCGTAGGCGTTGATCAGGACAAATAAAGGGCGGTCGCTCAGCACCTGGCGACAAAGGTCGAGCAGGATCGGCAGAGATTCGTAGAACCGCCAGATCTCGCCGTTGGGACCGCGGCCGAACACCGGCGGGTCCAGCACCAGCGCGTCGTAGCGATGGCCCCGGCGCGCCTCGCGCCGGACGAACTTGATCGCGTCGTCGAGGAGCCAGCGGATCGGCAGGTCGTCCAACCCTGATGCCGCCTGGTTCTCACGGGCCCAGCCGATCGCCGGACGCGACGCGTCGAGGTAGGTGGCCCGCGCGCCCGCCCGGGCAGCCACCAGCGTGGTCACCGCGGTGTAGGCGAAGAGGTCGAGGAGCTCGATCGGTCGGCCGGCTCGCTCGATCGTCTGGGCGATCCAGCGCCAGTGGGCCACCTGCTCGGGAAAGACGCCGGTGTGCCGAAAGCCGGTCAGCCGGGCCCAGACCGTCAGGCCCTCGTAGCGCAGCGCCCAACGCTCCGGCACCGGCCGTCGCTTGACC
Organism: Chloroflexota bacterium; assembly: GCA_050695695.1. Taxonomy (GTDB): domain Bacteria; phylum Chloroflexota; class UBA6077; order FW602-bin22; family CADDYW01; genus JAJPKB01. The sequence goes on along the minus strand of JBOGTX010000747.1, from coordinate 2,501 downwards.
CAGGAGCCGCTGTCCCCGGCGCCCTTTTCGAAGACCGCGTCGGCGGCCGCCCAGCGCTCGACCGGCAGGCACCGCTTCCAGATCGCCTGCTGGTCTGGCCGGGCCAGGGTGTAGGGGCCAAACCGCTCCAGCTTCGCCCCGTCGCCCGAGTCGAGCAGCGCGTACTCGGACCAGCCGTGGGAAACGATCAGCGAGGTGGCGACAAGCTGAGGCGGCATCGTCGACCGATCACGCCGCCGGGCCGCGTCGCGCCTTCAACCGGTCTTCCGACGCCCGCAGCTTCTTGCGCAGGCGGATCGATCGCGGCGTCAGCTCGACCAGCTCGTCGGGGCCGATGAAGGCAAGCGCCTCCTCGAGGCTGAAGATGATCGGCGGCGTGAGGCGCACCGCGATGTCGGACGTCGACGATCGGACGTTGCTCAGTTTCTTTTCTTTGGTGATGTTGGCGATGATCTCGTGGGGGTGCTGGGTCATCCCAATGACCATGCCCTCGTAGACCTTCGTGCCGGGCTCGATGAACGTGCTGGCGCGCTCCTGGATGTTCCCCAGCGCGTAGCTCGTCGCCACGCCGTCACCGGTATTCACCACCGCGCTGCTCCGTGGCACGGCGAGCGGACCGGCCCACGGGCGGTAGCCGACGAACTGGCTCGACATCGTGGCGTCACCCCGCGTCAGGGTCAGAAACACCCCGCGCAGGCCGATCAATCCACGCGTGGGAACGATGTATTCCAGTCGGATGTGGCCCTCGCCGTCGTGCCGAAGGTTGACCATCTGTGCCAGACGCTTGGCAAGCTGTTCGGTCAACGCGCCGACGTAGCCTTCCAGCGTGTCGACGATCAGGTGCTCGAAGGGCTCCTGGATGCCGCCGTCGACGGTTCGAGTGATCACCGAGGGCTGGGACACCTGCAGCTCGTAGCCCTCGCGCCGCATCGTCTCCAAAAGAATCGAAAGGTGGAGCTCGCCGCGCCCGGACACCAGAAACTCGTCAGCGCTACCGGTCTCCTCGACCCGCAGCGCGACGTTCGTCTCCAGCTCTTTGAAGAGGCGCGCGCGAAGCTGCCGTGAGGTCGAGTACTTGCCCTCCTGGCCACCGAGCGGCGATGAATTCACCGCGATCGTCATCTTGACGGTGGGCGCTTCGACTTCGAGGCGCGGCAGCGCCTCCGGTGCGTCGGCCGCCGCGATCGTGTCGCCGATTTGAACGTCTTCCAGCCCGGCGATGCCGATCACGTCGCCGGCCCGCGCCTCCTCGACCGACACCCGCCGCAGGCCGTCGAAGGCGAAGAGCTGCACCGCCTTCTGGCGAACCGGCGTGCCATCGGCCCCGATACAGACGAGCTGATCGGTGACGTGGAGGCGGCCCCGGCGCACCCGGCCGATCGCCGCGCGCCCGACGTAGTCGTCGTAGGAGATGTTCGCGACGAGCAACTGGAATCCGGCGTCGAGATCGACCTCCGGCGCTGGAATCTCGCGGAGGATCGCGTCGAAGAGGGGCGAGATGTTGACGCCCGGCTGGGTCAGATCGAGCGTCGCGATCCCGGCTCGCGCGTTCGTGTAGACGACCGCGAAGTCGAGCTGGTCGACCTCGGTGGCCAGCTCCAAAAACAGGTCCTGGATCGCGTCGTGGACCGCCGCGATCCGAGCGTTGGGCCGGTCGATCTTGTTGATCACCACCACCGGCTTCAATCCGAGCTCGAGCGCCTTCTTCAAGACGAAGCGCGTCCCGGGCATCGGGCCGTCGAGGGCATCCACCAGCAGCAGCGCGCCATCGGCCATGTTCTGGACACGCTCGACCTCGCCGGAGAAATCGGCGTGGCCGGGGGTGTCGATGATGTTGATCTTGATGCCCTGGTAGTTGATCGCGGTGTTCTTCGCGAGAATCGTGATCCCGCGCTCGCGCTCGAGCGCGTTGGAGTCGAGAATCAAGTCTCCGACGGCCTGGTTGTCGCGGAAAATATGACTCTGCTTGAGCATGGCATCGACCAGCGTCGTCTTGCCATGATCGACGTGGGCGATAATGGCGACGTTGCGCACATCGTCGCGAACTCTGGTGAGCGTGGCCATCGGATTCCTCTCTAGCGACGGTCCACCCCTCGTCCGCGTCTCATCTCAAGTGGGCGGTCGGACAGGGCGCCGCGCGATCGCGCGGCGAGCACCACGCCAGCGCCGGCCGAGGGGACAGGGGGGTGAGTCGATCCTCAAAAAAAGAGAGAAGGTGAAAGACACCTTCTCACACGTACTAGTATTGTACTCAAAATCAAGCAAACTCGCAACCCCGGCAGGCAAGCAGGCTGGGAGCACGGGCGTCGGAGCCCCGGTTGGCGAGCTGCCATGGTCGCAGGAAGCGTGTCGCACGGCGGTGGCCGGAGTGACCTCTCCCTCGGTCCCTCCCCGTCGCGGGGAGGGAAGCTTTGGTGGGAGGACCGGTGCCCACGACACCGGACCGGCTCAACTCGGCCCGACCGGGATGGGGCGCCCTGGTGCACCGGTCGGTTGTCCAG
>JBOGTX010000746.1:0-3008 GCA_050695695.1 Chloroflexota bacterium | reverse complement strand
GAGGGGGAACCGGGGGTGAGGCCGCGTCCCGGCGCGCCGGACTCCTTTCAGACACCCGTTAGGCAGCCCGATTCAACTGGTCGGCGATTACCTGGCAGGTCGTCCAGATGACCGTCTCAACCCCGATCTCGGTGGCCAGAAAGGACAGTCCGGCGGTGATCGTCTCGGGCGAGGCGCCGCGGTGGTAGAGGAACACGATGCGCGGCAGGACTTCCAAATAGCGTTGGAAACCCTCGTAGCGGCGCCGAACCTGAGCGTCGCTCAGCGTCGACGGCAATCGCGCCAGCATCTGCTCGACTTCGCCTGATCCGCCGTCTACGATCTCTCCCCGGAGATAGCCGCGAACCTGCTCGACGGTATAACGACGGCTGGACGGCAGCCCGAGCAGAAAGCGAATTTGGCGACCCCAGTGGGCGACCCCTAACATCACCACTCCGTGTCGAAGGTCGGAAGCGGCCTTCCCGCCCTCGCCCCGTTGCGAGAATGCACGTTTTGAGCCACCAGTCATGATAGGGGCGCGAGAACCTCGGGTCAATGAATTATTCGGGCCGTGATCGTCACCTACCACGAGCTTCGCGCGCGCTGGGCGCGGCGTCGCCCAAGGTCCACCGCCAGCGCGAGCAGCGTTCCGGCAACCACCAGACCGACGACCGCGATCAGCGGGTTCTCCAGTCCGAGTCGATCGACAAGGTCTCCGACCACGGTGCGGGGCACCGGTGGCCCGACCAGTACCTCCATGATCGGGTCGGTTGAACCGTTGACCAGTTGGACCGAGTCCGCGATATCCCCCGGCTCCCGAGGTATGCCCGGAGACCATTGCCAGAGGATACGCGCGGCGTCCTCGTCGGCGAGGGTGTTGGCGACGCTCGAGGGCAGACCGGGGGCGCTCGCGAGGTGAAAGAACGCGATTCCTCGGGCAACCGTCAGCGATGCCTTGGACGGCCGATACAGGATGCGCTTGTATTGGGTAGGGTAGCGAATCAGCTCGATCAGGCCGTGGGCCGAGCCAGGGTAGGTGGTGATCCGCGCGCCGTCGACCAGCTCGGTCTGGACGGCGTCGTGTGTGCCGACGACGCGCGAGACGACGAAGTCCTCGTCCTGGTAATCGACCGCGACGTCGAAGGCGCGACCCAATAGGTGGGGATCGAACGACGCGTCGTTCGCGGCGCTCCCCGCGGGAATCTCGTAGCCGGCCGCGCGGGCGATCTCCAGGCGGTGGGTCGGGCTGCCGTAGATGAGATCGGACAACCCGCTGGCGGTGACGCTCGGATCGGTCACCGCGACGTGGTACACGGTTTCAAACGTCTCCTCACGCGTGATGTAGAGGCCGGCCTTCCGGCGGGCCTCGTGGAGGGCGATCTGCCGGGTTCGCCCCACCGGATCGGGATTTGGAATCGCGGCGACGTCGCGCGGCGCGGCCGCGTACACGGCGGGCGGCTCGGTCACCACCTGTTTGAGGCTTCCGGTCGCCGGAGGCCAGCGCGTGGGATCCCAGCCGGTTTGTCGGGTCAGATCCACCGCCGCGTTGTAGCTGGTCAGACCGTAGGTCTGGTTCACGACGTCGGCGAAGGTTTGCCCTTGCGCGAGCTGAAGCTCGACGACGCGCCCGCCTGGCCTCACCTTGATCGGATTCGGCGAGGCTGGAAAGGCGAAGAAGTCGGTTGGCTTGCCAGCGGGAAACGTCAACACACGGGTGACGCTGCCGTTTGGCTTGATGTACGATGTGTCGACGGCGCCGTTGGTAAATCGGCGAACGAGGGTGTTCGAGCCGTGCAGGACCGTTTGGAGCACGAACGCCGAGGACGGATCGATCTGCAGGTCGATGTGCTGGCCGATCGGAATCATGGCCGGGCTGTCAAGGTGCGGATTCGCGTGCCGCGCCGCTTGAAACAGCGGGTCGACGTGCAGGACGTCGCCAAAGGCGACCAGCGACGCGTCCGCCAGGGTGCCGCCCGGCTCGATCGTCAGCCGAACCGTCTGAACCCACTGCCCGTGGGAGTCCAGGCCGTCGTGGATGACCGCGACCGAGATGGCCGGCATGTCGGTCGGATAATCGACGACGGTCGGACTCGGGAGCGGCTGCGTGCCGTTGGCGGCGAGGGCAGGGGACACCAGACTGAATACCAGCAGCGTGGGCACGAGGAGCGTCGCGAGACGCCCGAAATTCCACATCAGAGCTTCCTGGGAACGGGTGCTACCGGCATGCCGTCAGGCAAGAAGCATGCCTCTTTTAACTGGACTCCACGGCGGTGGTGCGCTAGAATCCACTGCGGTGGGCCTTTCCGGAGGCGGTGCCCGGCCGGCTGAGCGCGACGGGCACAGGACATAACATTTCAGGTTGGATGGAGTTAAGGGACGTGGATGAGCTGGCGCTGGTCGCGCGAGAAGTGGCCGGGTGTACTGCCTGCGCCCTTTCTCGGACTCGCCACCAGACCGTTCCCGGCACCGGCGCGCCCCACGCCGATTTGATGTTCATCTGCGAGGCTCCCGGTTATCACGAAGACCAGCAGGGTAAGCCGTTCGTCGGTCCGGCGGGCCAATTCCTGGACGAGCTTCTCGCGTCGATCGGCCTGAAGCGCGAGAACGTGTTCATTGCCAACGTGGTGAAATGCCGGCCGCCGAACAATCGCGATCCGCAGCCGGATGAGATCGCGGCCTGCGATCACTTTTTGCGGCGACAGATCGCGGCGATCAAGCCAGGAGTGGTCGTCACGCTCGGAAGGTTTTCGATGGCGAAGTTCTTTCCCGGCGAGACGATCAGCAAGATCCACGGCCGGGCCCGCGTCCAGGACGGGGTGATCTACTTCCCGCTGTATCATCCGGCCGCGGCCCTGCACCAGCCGGCGCTCCGGAAGACCATCGAAGAAGACTTCAAGAAGCTGCCTGATTTGATAGCGTCCATGGATCAAGCGCCGCCGGAGGAGAAGCGCCCGGAAACGGCAACGCAGCTCCCATTGTTTTAGAGCTTGATACATGACCCGCCCCGACCGGGGCGGGTCATGCGGGTT
>JBOGTX010000745.1:0-5152 GCA_050695695.1 Chloroflexota bacterium | reverse complement strand
CGCCGTGCCGCCACATCCACGTTGCGATAGGCATACTATTCCAGGTAATCGCGCAGCTTTCGACTGAGCTTGGGATGGCGCAGCTTGCGCAGCGCCTCGGCCTCGATCTGTCGAGCGCGCTCGCGGGTCACGCCCAGCGCGCCGCCAACTTCTTCGAGCGTCCGACGGCGTCCGTCCCCGAGCCCGAAGCGCAGTTGGAGCGCCTTTCGCTCGCGGTCGGTCAGCTCTTCGAGCACGTCTTCGATCTGCTCGCGCAGCAGCTCGTGGGCGACCGCGTCGGCGGGCGGCACCGCCGCGGTATCGGCGATGAACTCGCCGAGATCGCTCTCGTCCTCTTCGCCGACGCGCGTCTGAAGCGAGATCGGAACCTGCGACGCGCGGAAGATCTCGCGGATCCGCTCGGCCGGCATGCCGGCGACGCCGGCGATCTCTTCCGGGGTTGGCTCGCGACCGAGCTCCTGCTGCAGCCGGCGTGACTGTTGAATCAGCTTGTTGATCGTCTCGACCATGTGGACCGGGATCCGGATAGTCCGGGCCTGGTCGGCGATCGCCCGGGTAATTGCCTGGCGAATCCACCAGGTCGCGTAGGTCGAGAACTTGAACCCGCGTCGCCAATCGAACTTTTCCACCGCCCGACCCAGGCCGATGTTCCCCTCCTGGATCAAGTCCAGCAGCGGGACCCCCCGGCCGACGTAGCGCTTGGCGACGCTGACCACGAGTCGCAGATTGGACTCGGTCAGGCGCTCGCGGGCGGCATCGCCACGCTCGATCGTGGCGATCAGCTTGGATCGCTCCTCCGGAACGAGACCCGGCTGGGAGAGCTGGGAAAGCGCCTCTTTGCCGTGCTCGATCGCCTGCGCCAGCATCACTTCGTCGGCCGCGCTCAGCAGCGGAACCCGGCTAATTTCCCGTAAGTACATCGCCGCGGGCGTCGCGATGCCGGGTTGGGTCTCGTCGACTCCAACCTCGGGCTCCTCTTCGACTTCTTCGTCCTCTGCTTGCTCCCTGGTGACCCAGCGGTCCTGGATCATGCCTTCGACGGCGCCGACGTCGGCGTCGCGATCGGACTCGATCGGGTAGCCAATTCCGCGCTCGATCGGATCGTCGACGACCGACTGCCCCACCCCACGTCGCCGCACGGCGCGACGGAGGGATACTCCTGCCTCACGATGTCGCATCGAGTCACCCCCCTCATGTTGCCTCAGCCAGCAAGAGGTGTGCCACTAGGTAACCGGCCAGGCGCTACCTTTTGGCACGCTTCTTGCAAGTTGAAGTTCTAGAATGCGCTGAAGGCATCGCGGGCGGCGGCGCCACCGAGGGGTGACGAGAACTCATGATGATTCGCGCGGACGTCAAGTGCTACCACTGCGGCCACATCTCCGGCCAAGTCGAAGGCGACCCCGACAATCCCCGCCTTCGCTGGCACTTTCGCCCCGGGCCGGGCGGCTCGACTCGACCTGAGCCCGAGCGGCGCCTCATCCGCTGTGCGCGGTGCGGCGGCCCGGTCTTCCTGGACGATGTCGAGTCGATCCGTTCGCGCCCCTACGCGTTCGAACAGCGGGCGGCCAGCACCGCCGAATGACCCTCGACCGCCGCGGCTGCCACGTCACGAACACATCGGGCGACACTGTCGTCGCTATCGTCGGGCGCCCATGCCCGCTCGTCCGCCCGGTCTTCAGCGCCGAAGGCCGGGCGGACCTCCCCGATTCTTTCGATGCCTCATCTCACCGGTATTATACGCAGTCGCCGCCCGGGTTTCAAGACTTTATACTGCGAACAAAGACTGGATGCGATCGAATGGATTCGTTGCACCAGAGCTGAGAGCCCGTTCTAACTGGATGAACCTGAGCAATGTGTCCGGGGCCGGCCGACCCCTTCCTTGACCCTCTCCCAGGGGGAGAGGGGAATGACTGCCCGGCCGCCCTTTTGCCAGGCTTCGTCAGGCAAGTTGCGGTCGAACGCGCGGTGACGACGCTGGGTCTCGCGGCTCAGGTACGGAACTGCCGGTCGCCGGCATCCCCCAGTCCGGGAAGGATGTAGCCGACGTCGTTGAGCTGGCGGTCCTCCGCGGCGAGGTAGATCTCCAGGTCGGGGTGCGCCTGGCGCAGGACTCGCACCCCCTCGGGGGCGCCGATCAAGCCAACGAACTTGACCCGAGATGCTCCCCAGCGCTTCAGCATGTCGACCGCGGCCGCCGCCGACTGCCCGGTCGCGAGCATCGGATCCAGCACCAGGTACACATCCGCGGCGGGAAGACCCTGGAGGCGGCTGTAGTATTCGACCGGCAACAGGGTGGCGTGGTCGCGGTAGATCCCGAGGTGGCGCACGTCGGCGGTGGGGAGCAGCTCGAGCGCCGCTTCCACCATGCCCAGGCCGGCGCGGAGAATTGGCGCGAAGCCAACCCTTTGCGCCAGCACACTCACCTCGGCGACCTCGAGCGGCGTCTCGACGCGCTCCGACCAGACTGGTAAATCGGCGGTCGCTTCGTACAGCAGCAGGAGCGTCAGCTCGCGAATCAGCGCCCGAAAGAGCCAGGGCGGCGTATCGCGGCGTCGAAGGAGGCCGAGCTTGTGCTTGACCAACGGATGGGTCGAAAGGTGCATTGCCACGGCCAGCTCCTCGGCACTGAATCAGCGACGGCTGACGACCGGCTGCCCGACGACCGCGGCGAATTGCCGCGGCGTCATCCCACCCCAGACGCGCAGGCGGGGCAGCTCGAGCGGGTTATCACCGCGGACCGCGACGCCGGACCTCGTCGTCGTGGCCGAGAGGTAACCGGTGCGCGCCACCTCCCGGACGACCGTCGGGCTGAACTCGCCCCCCGGATAGCAAAAGTCGAGCACCGGGTGCCCGATGTGGGCTTCCAGATCCGACCGACTCGTGTCCAGCTCGAAGCGCAGCGACGAAAGACCGAGGATCGCCAGGTCGGGATGATGGACCGTGTGCGAGCCAATCTCCATCCCCTGGCGATCGAGCGCCTCGACCTGACTCCAGGTGAGGTAACGCGCGCGGTCGACGAACCCGGAGATGATGAAAAACGTCGCGGTCTGATGGTGCTGCTCCAGCACCGGCCGCGCCGCGGAGTAAGCGTCGTCGTACCCGTCGTCGAAGGTCAGCGCGATCGGCTTCGGGGGAAGGGGCGTTCCGTGCAGCACGTAGTCGCGCACCTGCGCCATCGTGACGGTGTGAAACCCGTTCGCGTCCAGCAGCGCCATCTGCTGGGCGAAATCGGCCGGGGTGACCGAAAGGATGAATCCAGCCCGGTCTTTCGGATTCGGATTCACCCGGATGTAATGGTACATCAGGATCGGCACGCCAGCTTTCCGCGGGAGGACCTCCGCGAGATCCACCGGCGGGGTCGGGGTAGCGGCTCCGGCCGGAAGATCGCTGATTGACGCCACCGTGGCGGCCGCGGCGAGCGAAGCCGGCGATGGGTTCCCCGGAACTGGCGAGGCGGTCGCCGCTGCTATCGTCGCAACGGCCGTCCTGGCCGGCGGACTCGCGGTCGGGCTCGGGCTCGCGCCGCTCGGCGTCGCCCGGGGGCGCTCCACCGGCGTCGGCACGAGCAGAACCGTCTCCGGCGCCACCGGGGCACGTCGCGCCCCCGGCGGCAACGGATGAAGCCAGACCCCCAGCGCGAGCACCAGCCCAACCGAGAGCGCGGTCGGCCAGACGACCGACGGGCGCCAATCCCCGAACAATCTACCTCGATCCGGTCCCTATTTCGTTACCTCAAGGATTGACGCCATGGCAGGGACGCCCCGGCGGCCCTGGGAGCGCGGGGGTGAGGCCACTCTACCCCAGCTTGTACTTCTTGAAGATCGCCTCGTACTTCGCCTGGGCGTCGGTCGCCGCCTTCTGCGGGTCGTCGCCCGTCACGATCACCGCCTGCATCATGTCGGCGATCACCAGCCCGGTCCCCGCCTCGCCGAGCGCCGCCATCAGGTTCGGCAACGGCGCCGCCGGATAGCTGCTGTAGACCGCGTTGGTAATCAGCTGCGGGTAGTAGACGAACTGTGGCCGCGACTTCCAGAAGGGGTTGCTGGCCAGGTCCTGGTACGGCGGGAACCAGCGTCCACCGACGTGCTCGCACTCGATCTCCAGGTTGTCGGGCTGATCGAGGAACTGCGAGAGGGCAATCGCCCCGTCGCGGGTCTTGCTCGCGTTGCTAACGGTCCAGCACCAGCCGCCAGCGCCGCTGCTGAAAGCCCCGGCCTTGCCGGCCGGCAGGGGCACCATCGAGGTGTTCGCCAGCAACTGCTTGTCGTTGGCGACCAGCCAGCCGTAAATCGAGGCCGGGTTGTCGACGAAGGCGACCCGCTTCGACTGGTAGGCGTTGTTGTTCCCAGTGTCGTCCCACGAGGTGGAATCGGGAGGAATCAGCTTCTCGTCCCACCAGCGCTTGAGCCGGGTCAGCGCGGTGATCGTGCCGTCGGACATGATCGTCGGCTTGGTCCCGTCCTTGTTGACCAGGAAGCCACCGTCGTTCACCATCACGTCCTGGGTGTTGCCGTTGCCATCGGGCGTGCGCCCAAGCGTCCAGCCGATACCGTAGAGGCCCGGCGGCTTGTTGATCTTCTTGGCGTCCGCTTCCATGTCGTCCAGGGTCTTCGGCGGCTCGCGGCTGCCGGTCGCCTGCTCGAGCAGGTCCAAACGGGTGAAGAGCGGGGACGGGCCGGTCTCGATCGGCAGGCCGTAGATCTTGCCGTTGACCTGAATGCCCGGCAGGAGCGACTTGTAGTAGCCGCCGGCCAGCTTATCGTTGGCGTTGTACTGTTCGGTCAGGTCGGTCAGGATGTTCAGGCCCTGGTAGTACAGCACGCTGGACAGCATGATCACGTCCGGCACCGTCTTGGCCTCGATCGCCGCGGCCAGCTTCTGGGGGAAGACCGAGTTTTGAACGACGTCGTACTCCACGGTGCCGCCATTCGCCGTTCCCCACCCCTTGGCCTGATTGGCGATCCACTTGTCGGCGTCCGGCGTGAAGGACTGCCAGGCCCAGGCCAGCAGCTTCGCGTTGTTCAACGTGAACTTGGACATGGCCAGGCTCGCGGTGCTGGCGGGCAGGGGCGCGGTCGCGGTCGACGCCTGGGTGGTGGGCGCGACCGTCGCGGCGGCGGCCGCGGCCGTCGGCTGGGCCGCGGTGGTTGCC
>JBOGTX010000744.1:0-5319 GCA_050695695.1 Chloroflexota bacterium | reverse complement strand
TCCTCCAGGGTCATCGGCTCGATCGCGCCCGCCCCGTCAAACCGGAGCGGCCGCGGGACACCGATCGTGCTCAGCTTCGAGTTCCGAGCCACGTCGTCGAGCAGCGCCTCGGAAACGTCCAGCTCCGCCACGTGCAGCGTGTCCTGGATGTGGACGAGGCGGGGCCGACGGCGCGCCTCCGGCGGCAACCGTGAGAGGGCAGTCTCGACCGCCAGACGATCGCTCGGAAGGGTCAGTGGTACTTTGCCACGGTCGAGAAACCCGCTGGTGATCACGTTGATCGCGGTCGCCGGTTCATCCATCGCCTCCCGCAAACGGGGGCCGATCAGGTCGGCCAGCCCCAGCCCCACCGCGTTGCCGTGCGATGCCTCGGTGAGGGCAAGCGCGACGATCGCGTGGATCCGCGGACGTGCTGGCTCCGGCTCGCCCAGAATTCGGGTCCGCCCGATCACGTTCGTATCCAGGCCGGTTCCCGAGATCTCCTTCCCAATCCAGTCGACGACCAGGACGTCGATGTCGTCGAAGGGGAGGCCAGGATAGGTGCGCTTGTTCTTTTTGAGAAGCCGCTTCTCACCGGCTTCGATCTCGCCGGCCTCGAACGTCTCGATCTCCGCCGTTTGCTCGTGGCCGTTCTCCAGAGTGGCGATGCCCAGGAGAATCGGCGCGCGGGCCAGGGTCACCCGCGCGACCAGCGGGATGTATCGTTTCAAGCCCGGCGCCCCATACGCGTGGACGAGGTCCGCCTGGGCCTTCTTGCCGAGCCCGATGCAGATCAGCTTCAGCAGCCCGCTTTCGATCTCACCGTGGAAATCGGTGTGCTTCTTCACCCGATTGATCACGACGATGCCGTCGGCGCTCGCGGCGTTTCGATCCAGATTGACCGGCATCCCATCGTCGGTCGTGCCAATCTGCACGACGTCCATGGACGACCGAATCGGACACTTGACGAACGCCTCGGCCACGCCGAGCGACTCCAGGATCGCGACCTGGCCGTCGGCCGTCGCGCCGCCGTGGCTCCCCATCGCCGGTACGACGAAGGGCACACCGCCGACGCGTCGAATGGCTTCGGCGGTCGAGCGGGTGATCCGCGCGATGTTCGCGACCCCTCGGCTTCCCACGCCGATGGCGATCCGGTGACCGGGCCGGACCTTCCCGGTCAGCCGCTGTTCGACCTTGCGAACGACGACGCTGTCGAGATCGATCAGAACTCGATCGTACAACTCTTGACGGACGCGCGTCATCATCGGGGTATCCACCGGCGCCTCCCTCGCGACCCTCCGGCCAGCTCCGAGCGTGTCACCGCCCGGCCCGCCGAATTTCGGCGGGTCACGACAGTGATTATACTACGCGATCGTTGTCTGACATCCGCGCCTGACGCGATGACCTTCTGGCGCCTGGTGGAAGTTAGCGAGGCGGCCCGGAGGCGTCGGTGGTCCGGCGCCACTCGACGTAGACGAGCACGCTGCCGAGGATCGGTTCGCCAACAATCAGACCGAAGGGAACTGATTGACCGCGCCGCACCCCACCGCGAGGTAGACTCGGTGACCGATGTCGTCGATCCGTTCGATCGTTCGCGCGGGAACCAGCACCCGCTGGCGAAAGATGAACCAGCCGCGCTCCATCACCAGCCCGCCCGGCCGGGTCGACGCGACGGTGCCGACCTGCTTGCCTTCCGAGCAGATGATCGGCCAGCCCCGGCCAACCGCTTCGATCGCCGATGGCGAGAGCGCCCCCGTCTCCGGGGTCGTCGGCGCCGGCTCGGCCTGCCCGGCCGGCATCGTGCCGTAGTAGCCGGTGGCACACGTCTCGCCCACGGGGCGTTGCGTCCAGTTCATGTCTGCGACCCGCTGACTCGAGACATTCAGGAAGACGCTGTTTCCCTGGGTTTGAGTGATCGCGTCCATCGGCACGTAGATCGGTTGACCAAGGCCCAGGATGCCGGTCGTGACCTCGCAATACTCGCGCGAGCAGTTCGCGATGGTCCCGATCTCGGTTCCATCCGATCCGATGACGTGGAATCCCGGTTCGAGGTTTCGCATGTCTCCTACCTGTTCTTTCCGCGCCAGGTCACGCCGGCCGATCACCCTGGCCGCCGGCGCCGTTCGCCCGCGCGTGCCCGACGCGAATCTACCGTGTTCGCAAGAACGATCTCGTCCGCAAGAACGACACCAGGACGGAACGACCGGAAAATTGACCCCCTGGCCATCGTCCTGTTAGCATCATGAAACAAAAGTTTGACAGATCAAACCTTCGGTGGATGAATGAAGGGGAGAAGGTCACGGATGCGAGCCTTTTGGATCGGAATTGCCGCAGGATTCGCGTTTGTCGTCGTCGAGCTGCTCGGGCGGGTCGTCGCCGGGGTTCCAACCGTCCCCGAGCTGATTCAAGACCGTCTGGTCCTGCTGCTGCCCGGCCAGGTTTTTTCCTTCGTGCTCGATCGCCTGCTCTATCTTGGGAAGCCCGGCCTCTTCAGCGGCCTCCTGCTGGTCCAGGCGGTCCTCGGCGGCGTCGGCGGCCTGGTGTTCGCGCGCTGGCGCGAGCCGATCGCGCTCGGGGCCGTCATCTGGTTGGCGACCGGTCTCATCGTCCTACCGGTGGCCGGGCAGGGCGTCTTCGCGAACGACGCCGGGGTCGCGTTCGTCAGCCTGCTTGCCTCCGGCGCCTACGTCCTCGCCCTCCGGGCCTATCGTGCGGCCCCGGAATCAGCGCCCGCCGCGGTGACGGGCGCCAGCGCGGAACCTCGCCGGGCCGCGACTGGCATGCTGCCCGCGGCCAGCCGGCGCTCCCTGCTCGGCGGGAGCGCGAGCTTTCTCGTCTCGGCGGTCCTCGGACGAGAGATCATCGGCACGCTGCCCACGCTTCCGCCGCGACCCGACGAGGCCGTCGCGGCCGGCAGTCCCGGTCCAGCCGCCACGCCGGCCTCGTCAGCCACCCCGGCCTTACCCGCCTCGGTCACCCCGGCCGATCGCTTTTACGTCGTCTCGAAGAATCTGATCGACCCGGTGGTCGACGCCAAGTCCTGGCAGCTTTCAGTCGGCGGACTCGTCACCCATCCCTTCTCGCTCAGCTACGCCGACATCCTGGCGATGCCGTCGAAGGAAACCTACCGCACGCTGGAGTGCATCTCGAATGAAGTAGGTGGCGATCTGATCAGCAACGGCCAGTGGGTCGGCGTGGGCCTGGCCGACCTGCTCACCAAGGCGGAGGTCAGCAATGGGGCGACCACCGTTCATTTCACCAGCGTCGACGGCTACACCGACACCATGGCGCTCGAAAAGGCGCGCGATCCTTCGACGTTGCTCGCCTATAAGCTCAACGGCCAGCCGCTCCCGAGCAAGCACGGCTTTCCATTGCGCGTGCTGGGGACCGGAACCTACGGCATGAAGAACCCGAAGTGGCTGACCCGGATCGATCTGATCACCGCGGTGACGCCCGGATTCTGGGAAGGCCAGGGCTGGAGCTCGTCGGCGATCGTCCAGACGATGGCCCGGATCGACGCGCCAGCCAGTGGCAGCACGGTTCAGGGGCCGATCGTTCCGATCGCCGGCATCGCCTTCGCCGGCGCGCGGGGAATTCAGCGGGTCGAGGTATCGACTGACGGCGGCAAGTCATGGGCCGCCGTCCAGACGCAGACTCCGCTTGGCGCGAACACCTGGACCCTCTGGACCTATGCCTGGCAATCCCCGAAGCCCGGCAACTACAACGTCGTCGTTCGGGCGGTCGACGGTACCGGCCAGGTCCAAACGCCGCGCGAAACCGACACCTTCCCCGATGGCGCGACCGGCTACGAGTCGATCGACATTCGGGTGAACGCCTAACCGACTCATCGTTCAAACCAGGAAGGAAGGGCCCGCCGCGCCTGGCCCTTCCTTCCTGGTTTGAATTTACGCGTGCCGCGCGATCCGTTCCTCGACCTCCGCCCAGATGCTCGGCGGAATCGGCTCGGTGGCCGAGGCGATGATCTCGTCCACTTGCTCCGGCGTGTCGGCCCCAACCAGTACCGTGCCGACCAGCGGATTCCGCAGACCGTACTGGAGCGCCAGCGCCCGTAGCGACACCCCGCGCTCGCGCGCCCAGAGCCACCACTCGCGCGCCAGCGCCGCGTCGGGCGACGTCGCGTAGGCGGTTTCGGCCGGATCGTCACCGGCCAGGAGCCCGGCGATGAAGACCTGGGCCAGCACCACCCCGACCCCGGCCGCCGCGGCTTCCTCGATCAGCGGCTTCGCGGTCTGCCGAACCAGGTTATAGTCGGCGTAGGTCAGGATCGCGTCGAAGCGACCGGTTCGGATTGCCGCGCGCAGCTTGTCGTGCTCGCGCACGCCCAGGCCGATCCAGCGAAGCTTACCCTCGCCGCGCATGCGCTCCAGCTCGTCTAGCGCGCCGTTTCGCGCGAGGACCGGCGTCATCGTCTCCGGATCATGGACCAGCAACAGGTCGACCGAGTCGACGCCGAGCAGGCGCAGGCTATTCTCGACCGACCAGCGGGTGCCCTCGGCCGAGTAGTCGCCGCGGTGCAGCGGGTGGGTCCCGGTCTTCGTCGAGAGGTAGAGACCTTTCGGCCGCCCACCCATGCCCTGGAAGCCCAGGCCGATCCGCCGCTCGCTCTCTCCGTACAGGGGCGAGGTATCCAGGTCATTGATCCCGCGCTCGATCGCGCGCTGAAGCGTCGCCGCGGCCGCGCCGTCGTCGTTCGTCGTTCGCATGCCGCCAAGTCCCACGCCGCCGAGGGCGATCTCCGTGACCATCATGTCGGTACGTCCGAGCTTGCGCCGCCGTAGAGGCTGATCTGCCATGGTTCGTGCTCTCCTATTCGTGCTGCGCGAACCATGGTAGTGGACCGGCGGCAGGTGGCGCAACGTGGCGATGCCGCGTTCTGCCCGTCCCGCCCGACGAGTCGGTACGCCTTAGCTCCGCCTAGGGTTGTCGGCTACTCGAATTGCCGGCCTGGCCGGAGGACGTCGAAGGTGCCGCCAACCGGGCGCGCTCGGCAACCATTTCCCGCGCGGCCATGTCCCGCGCCACCGCCTGGACCCGCTGGCGCAGGCGGCGGATGTCGGCCACCGTCGTTTGCACCCGCTCAAAGAGCTCGTGGTTTCCTTCGATGCCGGCGTGGATCAGCCAGGCGGCCGCGTCGCTCCGGGTGTTGCGAATCCCGGCCTCGACCAGCAGGTCGATCGCCTCGAGGTCGCGCGGCCAGATCCGACAGGTGATCACGTTCCCCTTCGCCTGAGACGCGAGCGCCTGGTGAGCCTCGGATCGGGCCCTCTCGACGTCCACGCCGAGCACGTCCAGGATACCCGCGGCAACGCCTTCCCCCTC
>JBOGTX010000743.1:0-12928 GCA_050695695.1 Chloroflexota bacterium | reverse complement strand
CCTTCTCCTGGAGCACACCGGTGACCGCGTCCACGACTCGGCTCGTGTAGTAGGCGTTCGTCGGCACATAGATCTGCCTCACCTCGTTGTGCTGGACGAAATGGCGGCAAATCTCGGCGAACTCTTTACGCAAGAACGGCTCGCCGCCGGAAAGGTTCAGGTTCTCCAGCTTCCCGAGCGAGCGCGACAACGCGAAGATCTCCTCTTTGCTGAGGTCATCTTTCTTGTTCAAGCTGGTCCAGTAGAAGCAGTGCTCGCACTTCATGTTGCAGATCGAGTTGATGAACAGGACCAGGAACCTCGGGCTGGGATTCGCCCGATAACTGTCGAGCGTGATCCGCGAGTGACGCGCGACGCGTTGGATTGGATTCACCGATTCGCCTCCTCTGACGCCCACTGGTGGAGCGGTCATCCGCCTCGGCCGCTCTCGAAAAGTAATCGCTCTGGCGCGCGATCGGAAGCCCGATCAGCGCCAGCGGCTCGGGCTATCGCCAGCCCCGATCAGATACCCCGAAAATTCTCCAAGCGACCACGACAGCGCGAACAGCGCGATCCAGTGCAGCGAACGAAGCAAGTATCCCACGTTTCGATGCCGACCGAACACCTCCCGCGCGACCCGGACAACTTTGATCGCCGGCAGGCCAGCGGTCAGCACGGCGAATAGCCAGCGTCGCCACCGCGGGAAGCTCGCCGCGCGTTGCCCGGCGAACGCCTTCCCATGATGGAAGGGCGTGGTCGTCAACTGAGCGAGTGACCAGCGATTCACGTTGCGCGCGACCAGATTGGGATCAGCGTAGAGCGCCTGCCCGGACCGGCGCAGGCGCTCGTGAAAGAAGACGTCGTAAAATCCGTCGTCAGCTTTCCGGTCGGCCAGCGCGGCGCGCTTGTAGGAGACGTTGTTCCCCGGCAACGCCGCCACGAACCCCAAGAACGGCGCCATGAAGCGCCCGTACTCGCAAAAGTAATTCGCCCAGTCCAGCGGGCGATAGTCGCCGCCCGGCTCGATCGGCCCCCCGATGGCCGGAAACGGCGCGGCGTGGGCGCGAATGGTTTGTTCGCACCAATCATCCGTCACCACGCAGTCGTCTTCGAGCAACGCGACGATCGCGCCGCGGCTTCGGCTCATCGCCTGGCTTCTCATCCGCGGGACCGTCGTAGCGCGCGGCGTCGAGATCCAGACCAGCTCGGGGTAGCGCGCCCGGATCGCCCCTCCGTTGGGCTGGTCGTCGTGACCGACGACCAGCACTTCGACGTCATCCGCCACCAGCTGGGGCACCAGCGCCGCCAGGCACTTCTCGCGCACGCTCGCGGCGCTGATACAAACCACGATGACCGACAGTTTCGGGGGCCTCACCCCCTTGCCCCCAAGCGCGCGTTGTCGCTCGTGGACATGACGACTGCCATTAGTAGAACAGCCTTTTGCAGCTCTTGCCCGGTCCCCGCAGGTATCCAACCAGCTCGCCCAGCGCCCAATTTCCAAAAAGCAGCAACTGGAGCGGCAGCGTCGTCAGCAGCTTCCCGCGGTGGTGTTTTTTCGACCAGTAGCGCCGGCCGGTGCGCCAGAGCAAGACAAATGGCAACAGCGGCGCCGAGGCCGACCGGAGCCATTTCTCCACCCACGAGTGACCGGCGACGCGCATGCCAGCGTAGCAGCGCCCGTGATCGAATCGGGTGCGAAAATAGTCTCGAAACGGAATTGGCTTCTTCAAGGCGACCGCGACGCTGGGAGCCAGCCAGAGCGCCGCGCCGGCCGCTTCGGCGCTCTCGTTCACGAAGGTCTTCCAGAACTCGTCGCGCCGGAACTTCGCATTGCTGAGCAGCGCCACGCGCTTGTAGGATAGATTACTTCCCGGCAGAATATCCATCGGGCCCGCGCCCATCGGCGGCATGAACATTCCGTATTCGTTGATGTATCGCGCCCAGGCCAGCAGGCCCTGACCGTCGGCATCGGAGAGATCGACTGTCCCACCGATGATCGGGTTGGATCGGGCTTCGTGCTCCGCGATCAGCGCCTCGGCCCAGTGGCGATCGGCGATCGAATACGGGTCGAGAATCGCGATCAAGTCGCCGGATGCCGCCTGAATCCCCCGCGCCCGCAGCTCCGGCAAGGTCAGCGCCTCGGCGAAGTGCAGTAACCTCACCGTCGGGAATCGACCGCGAACGATCACCTCCGTGCCATCGGTGGAGCTATCGGCGACGATGATCTCATGGATCGCGGACGAGCGCTGCGCCAGTAATGCCGCCAGGCACTCCTCGATCGCCGAGGACGCGTCGTGCGCCGCGATGACCACTGACAATTCAGCCACTAGCGTCTCGTCGGTCGCAGCCCGGCGCGGGTTCTTCGCGCCAGGCGGCAGAGCCGAACGTACGGATCGGCCAGGCGCGTTCCGAGCAGGGCAGCGGCTCCCAGACGGCCGAAATACCACATGTCGACCCGCTCGAGCTGGTAGCGGTCGCTTCGCTCGTCGGCGATCCCCAACTCGGTCCCGCAGGCGGCGAGAAAGCCTTGCCGCACCTGGTCCCGAACGCGCCGATCGACCGCGCCGTACGGATAGGCGAACACGCGGACTGCCTTGCCGAGTCGGTCTTCAAGCGCGGCCCTGGCGCCCAGGGTCTCCCCGGCGAGGCTGCCGTCGTCCAGCGCTCGGAGGTCCGGGTGGGATCGGGTGTGCGCGCCAACCTCCCAGCCGAGCGCCGACAGCTCGCGGATCTCGCCCCAATCCATCAGCCGCGCCTCGGCAATCGTCGGCGGTTGGCTCGGCCACCGATTCGTCCCACCGACGTAATCGGCGATCGAGAAGACGGTGGCCTGCCACCCCTGCTCGGCGAGCAGGGGCAGCGCGACTTGATGCACGGCCGCGTAGCCGTCGTCGAAGGTCATCGCGGCGAGTCGCGGCGCGTGGGAACCAGCCGGATTCAGCCCCGCCAGCGCTTCGCTCAAAGTCACCACCCGATACCCCGCCGCCCGCAGCCGGGCCAGGTGTCGCGCGAACGTCGGCGGCGACACCGACACCGGCGAGTCAGCGGTATCGAGATTGTGGTAGGTCAGGATCGGGATTCTCATCGCGCCGGATCTCCGGCCGCCAACCGTGACCGCCGGCGCTCGCCTGCCTCCCTGATGGCGTCGAAGTATCCGTCGAGGTGGGCGTCGTCCGACCAGTGATCCCGGTGGGCCCGGTAGCCGCGCTCGCCCAGCTCCTGGCGCAGTCGGGGATTCGCGGTCAGGGCGCGCATCGCCGCCAGCAGCTCGTCGGCGGTCTGGTAGGTGAATCCGGCCCCACTCTCCCGGACCGGCTCCGGCAGCGCGCCCAGGTCCCGAACGATCACCGGCGTCCGCTGAGCGAACGCCTCCAGAACGACCAGACCAAACACCTCGTAGCCGGACGACGGCACGATCAACGCGGTCGCTCCGGCGTAAAGGCGGCGTAGCTCGTCCGGGTGCCGATGCCCGAGGAAGCGCACGTGAGGCAAGTCGGCCGCCTGGCGCCGAAGCTCGTCGGCGTGATCGCCGTGACCGGCGACTAGCAGGTCGGCCGCGTCGAACTGGCGGAAGACGTCGAGCAGGGTCTGAACGCCCTTGAGCCGGGTGAGCCGCCCGACGAACAAAAAGTAGGGGCGGCCGGTCGTTGGCGGCCCGGGTTCGACCGAATTCGCGGCGTCGTCGAGGTCCGCCACCGGCAGAAAGTGGGGCAGGTAGCGCATCGGCCGGTCGAAGCCACGGGCCCGGTGCTGGTCCATGGTGAACCGACTCGGCGCCAGGAAGAGGTCGACCCGGCGCGACTCGTTCGCCAGAAGATTGGTGTAGCGCCACAACTGCGGGGGCCGGTGGAACGCCAGGGTGCAGCGCAGGCACTCCGGTTTGACGCAGGGCTCGCGGTTGTACTTCCAGAGCACGTGCATCGGGCAGACAAGCCAGTGCTCGTGGAGGGTGTAGAGCTTGATGCCATCTCCGTAACGCAGGATCCCCGGCCCGCCGACCAGCGAGACGTTGTGGAAGTGCACCACGTCGAAGCGCTCGCCGTCGAAGATCGCGTCCAACGCCGGCGCTTTGAGTCCGGGTCGGCCGGTCAGGTAGGTCACCAACGGGGAGAGCCGACCCCGTGGGCTCCGTAGCCGCTCGACGCGCACGTTCGGATGATTCGGATAGTGGTCGGCCGGCTCTTCCGAGCTGAGCATCCGATAGGCATCGACGCAGTGGACCACGGTGACCCGGTGCCCGCGCCGGGCCAGCAGGTTGCTCAGTCGGTAGACGTACATGGCGTCGCCGCCGAAGTGGTACGGCGGGTAAAAGGTCGTCACCATGCAAAACGAGAGTGGCTCAGCCACGCCCGAGCCGCCCGAGCGAGGGTTCGACGGTGCCCTGACCCACCGGGGCGGTAGGATCGAGCTCGCCGAAGACCCGGAGCAGCTCCGCCGCCGCCGCGTTCCAGTCGAGCTGGCTCGCTCGGCGCAGGCCGCGCGCGCGCAGCTCGACCCGGCGCCCGGCGTCCTCGGATACTCGGCGCAGGGCGTTGGCGAATTCGTCGGTCCGGTCCGGATCGACCAGGATCCCGGCTTCGCCCACCAGCTCCGGGAGCGCCCCGCCCCGACTGGCCACCACCGGCGTTCCGCACGCCATCGCCTCGACGATCGGCAGGCCGAACCCCTCGTCCCGCGAGGGCAGGACCAGCGCGATCGCGGTTCGGTACAGCTGAACCAGATCCGCATCCGGTACGAAGCCGGTGAACGTGACCCGCGAGTCCAGGCCAAGCCGGTGAATCTGGTCGCGTAGCGCGGCGTAGCAGGAATAGAACGCTTCGCGCGTCGTCTCGCCAGCCAGAACGAGGTGAAATGGCGGATCAGCCGATTCCGGCTCGGCGGGGCCGGCGACCAATCGCGCGAAGGCCGTGACCAGCGATTCCAGGTTCTTGTGGGGGCTGAATCCGCCGACGTAGAGGAGCGCCCGCGCGGCCGGCGGAATTCCGTAGCGCTGGCGCACCGCTCGCTCGCCCTCGGCGCTGGCGCCCACGGTTCCAAAGACCGGATCGGCGGCCTCGTAGATCACGCGGAGTCGCCGGATCGAAACCCCCAGGTGGGTCTGGATCGCGTTGGCCGCGTCGCTCGACACCGTGATCACCCGATCGGCTTGCCAGCAGGCAAGCCGAGACTTCACGGTCCAGGCAAGGCGACCGGAGCGAGTCGGAAAGATCAGCTTCGGCCAGCGCTCGGCGATCGCGTCGTGAACGACGATGACGCATCGGGTTCGTGGGAGGATCGGAAAGTAGGAGTAGGAGCTGGGAAAGAACATCAGGTCGACGTCGGCGCGTAAGACCGCCCAGGCCATGCGCCAGAGATCCGAGACGCGCCGCCGCCCGTAGGCGGTTGCCGCCTCGGTCGGCGCCTGGGACGTGGCCACGGTCACCAGCCTCAGCCCGGCGGGAAACACCCTTTTCCGAGCGGTCGCGCGATCGGAAAACCCGACGTAGGTGTGCTTTCCGCCGGCCGCGAGCAGCGCGTTCACCAGGTTACGGGTGTAGCGTCCGTAGCCGCGGTCGTTCGACCAGCAGCTGAGGTCGATGCCAATCCGCATCGCGTTCAAACGCTCCGCTCACGTGATGATCTCATGCGACTCGCAACAGGCTGTCGCCGGGGCCAAGCAGGTAGCCGAGGCACTCGCCGACGGCCCAGCTGACCACGAAAAGGCTCAAGAGCGGCAGGCAGGTCAGGAAGATCCGTCGCTGGCGGCGGCGTGAGAAGACGTGCGACGCGATGCGCCAGATCAGCAGCGGCGGCAAGACCACCGTCCCGGTCCCGTACGCCACGCGCCGCCAGGTCGTCGCTCCCTCGACGCGCATGCCCGCGAAGGCGCGGCTGTAGTGGAAGCGTTGATCCAGGAAACCGGCGATGCTAAAGGACTTGCGGTGGTACACCACCAGCGCCGGATCGGAATAGAATCGAAAGCCGTTCGCCCGGAGCCGGGCGTGGAGGAAGGTCTCCCAGCGGCCAGCCGCGAGCAGGTCCGCGAGGCAATCGAGGGCTTCGCGTTTGTAGGCGACGTTCATGCCCGGAACGTCGCCGACCTCGCCTTCCGGCACCGGGTTCACGAAGCGAACATAGTCGCAGAGGAAGGCCGCCCAATCGGCCAGCCGCTCGGTGCAGGCGTTCTCGACCGCGCCACCCACCGCGGAGTATGGTCCGTCAAGTCGGGTGACGATCCGCTCGTACCAGTCGTTCGCCGGGATACAGTGATCCTCGGTCATCGCGACGAACTGGCCGGTGCTGTTGGCGATCCCGATCGCCCGTAGCCTTGGGATCGTCAGCCGCTCGCGAAACGAAAGTAGCTTCACTCGGGGATACTTGCGCGCGATCAGGTTCTGGATCTCCGGACCGTAGCAATCGACGACGATCACTTCGTCGCGAACGTCGCCCCGTTGGCTCGCCAGCGACCCGAGACAGGCGTCGAGGTAGGCCGGTCCGTTGACCGAGGCGATCACCACCGACACCTGGGGCGGTTCGGCCGGCGCGCCGGGACGGGCCTCACCCCCGCGCCCCCTCTCCACCGGAGGTGGAGAAGGGGAACCCGGAGGCGCGCCAAGCGCGCCGCGTCTCTATCCCCTCGCCACCTCCGATGAAGGTTCCCCCTGGAGAAGGGGGTTAGAGGGTAGAGAGGGGCAGGGGGTGAGGCCGTGCTCGGCCGGCGCGGAGTCGTGGCCAACCTCTCCCGTCAGATAGCCCAGTAGCTCGCCGGTGCTCCACCAGGCCAGGAGGTAAAGCAGCCAGGGCGACGATCGAACGAAGCTCGTGGCCCCGCCGAGCCGGCGCGCCCGAGCGAAGAGCCGCGCCAGAAAGACGGCCGGCGTCAACGGCCAGGCGAGCACGAAGAGCATGCGCCGCGCGAAGGACCTTGACGCGACGCGTCCGGCGCCGAAGCGGCGGCCGTGGATCAATCGCTGGCTGGCCAGCTCGCGAATCGAGACCTGGCCAAGAAAATGAACGGAAGCATCGCTTGCCACGTCGAGCCGCTCGCCCGACCGACGAAGCCAGGCGTGGAACTCGGTTTCCCAGAAGCCGTCGCGGCGAATGGCTTCTCCGAAGTCGAGGATCCGCGCCCGCCGGTAACTCGCGTTGTCGCCGGCCAGCTCGCGGCTGGGACCGTGCAAATTCCTCTCGCCCCAATGGGCGAATCGCAGCCAGTAGACCGCCTGATCCGCGAGGCGCAGCCCGGGCGCCGGCAAGATCGGGCCGCCAACCCCCGCCCCGTCGCGCGCCTGGTGATGCTGAATCAGCGCCCGCGCCCAGCCCGGCTGGACCGCCATTTGGGCCGTGGTCAGCGCGACGATCGGCTGACGCGCCCGAAGCGCTCCTTCCGCCCAGAGTCGTGGGACCAGCGCGGAACCGGCAACCCGAACCAGCTCGACCTCGGGGAACCGTTCGCGCACGACGCTCGCGGTGCCATCACTCGAATTGTCCACCAGGATGATCTCGGCGATCCCGTCCGGGCGCTGCGCCTCGAGCGCTTGCAAGCACTGTTCGACGGTCGCGCGCCCGTTGCGCGCCGCGACGACGACCGAGAGGGTGAGCGAATCCGGGGTCATTGGCTGGCGACTTTGCCGGTGCTGGTCGGGTTTCCCTGGCTAGCACCCGGCCGGTAGCTAGCTCGGAAGAGCCAGCGGAGATACCGCGAGCGACCGCCCAGGATCGAAAGCGTTCCCCAGGCGAACGCCAGCGCCGAATACGCGAAGTAGAGCCAGTGCAAAGGCAAAGCGCGAAACAGAAAAAACCACCCGCGCCGGCGCGCCAGGAAGCCGTAGAGCGCTCGATTGGAGGCGAGCAGGGCCCCGACCGCGGGCACGCAGCCGAGCCAGAGGACTGGCTTCCACCACCCGAGCGCGAAGAAAAGGACGAGGGCAAAAACGCACAGCGCGCTGATCCGTCCGGACGTTTGCAGGTTCAGGTCGTTGGGAAGGTAGCCGGAACGGTGGATCAGCTCGGTCCAGGGCAGCGCCCGGTCGCGAATGTCGGTCTTGAGGATCGACCAGAGGCTCCATTTTTTGAGGTGAGTGACCTGGATCTCTTTGGCCAGATGAATCGGCAAGTCACGTCGGTACAGGCGATAGCCAAGCTCGATGTCTTCGATGCTTGGCCGTTCGTAGCGTGGGTCGAAGCCGCCCAGCGACAGGAAGATGCTCCGTCGGATCGCGCCGCAGCCGCTCCAGAACGTCGAGGCCCGCTCGTGGCCGCTCTGGTGGACGAAGTGGTGCATGAGATTGCGGTACTGGGAGAGAAAGTCGCGGGCGGCGGGATGCGCGTCGTAGGAGCCGAACGCCGCGGCAAGCCCCTCGTTTGCCGCGAAGAGGCGAACGAATGCCGCCAGGGTGTCCTCGCCAGCCGTCACGTCGGCGTCGAGAAAGCAGATCAGTGGTGCGCGAGCCTCGGCCGCGCCGAGATTGCGCGCCCGGGCCGGGCCGTGGCCCAGTCCGTCACTCCGGATCACCCGCGCGCCCCAGCGCTCGGCGATCCCCAGCGAGTCGTCGGTCGAGCCGTCGTCGACCACGACGCACTCCCAGGTGACCTCCCGGCTCCGCTGGAGCGCCTCCAGGCAGCGCCCCAGCGTCGGGGCGCCGTTTCGGACCGGGATAACGACGCTGATCGCGGGGAGGCCCGACGCGTCCGGGGAGTCGGCCGCGCCCAGGCCGGCTTCCACTAGCACGTCGTGGTGTCCTCTCCGGATCGCGCCCCGAGGCGCAGCGCGGCCGAGGCTTGTCGGGTCGGCACGCGCCGCTCTTCGAGATACTCTTGCTCTTTGTTCACGTCGTCCAGGTTCACCGATTCGCCAAGGATCCCGCGGGCCGCGAGCAGCCCGGTCTCGATCGCGTGATCCGCGTTGAAGTACTTGAACGTTCCGCCCCGTCCGACGATTGACAGGTTGTGGAAGGATCGCAGGCAATTCTTGATAGTTCCGACCGCGTCCTGATAACCCAGGTTGTAACGCGGATAGGCATCGCGGCTGCGCAGCGCGAACGCGCCGATGACCTCGTTCGGCGTGATGAAGTGAAGCTTCTTCGCCAGCTCTTCGACCGCGAGGGCGCAGAGGTCCGCGTCGGAGCGTTGCCACAGCGGGTCGCCGGCGTCGCAGAAGTATTCCAGCACCAGCGAGGTTTTGCCCTCGGGCACCATGTCCGGGCTCCAGTTGCGTGGCTCGTGGAGTCGGGCGAACTTGACCGTCGGATCGTGGACGTAGATCCAGGTATCGTTCGTCACCTGCTGGCGGTCGAGCATCACGTTGACCGTGATCAGATCGCGGTAGGTCAGGGTCCGAATTGCCGATTGGACCGAACGATCGACCGACGGATCGAGAATCTGGGCGAGCTCGGTCATGGGGATCGACGACACGAACGCGTCGCCGTCGACGGTCCGCTCCCGCGCGCCGTCGCTCACCGTGATACCGGTGATCTCCGCGCCGTCGTGTCGCGCCCGGATCGCCTGCTCGCCGAGGTGGACTTTTCCGCCGGCCGCTTCGATCTCCTGGGCCATCCGCTCGGTAATGCGCCCGTAGCCAAGGCGCGGGTACATGAAGCGCTCGACCAGGCTCTCGACCTTGCCTTCGGTGGGCCGGATCGCGTCACGCACCGCCGTGAACAGCGAGAGACCACGGCTGCGCTGGGCGACCCAGTCGCCGGACAACTCGGAGCAGAGCCGCCCCCAGACCTTTTCGGAGTAGCGCCGAAAGAAGAGCTCGTAGAGGGTTTGTCCGAACTGCGCCACGTAGGCGTCTTCCATCGAGGCGATCTCTTTGCGGCTGACTCTCTGGGCAGCCATCGAGATCAGGAAATCGCCGGCGGCGCGGACGCTGGTCACCGGACCGATCCTGGTCAGGACGTTCCCAATCCTCAAGGGATAATCAACGTACTTGCCATCGAAGAAGATCCGGCTCGTGCGGTCCACCATGAGCAGCTCGTCGCCGAGCAGCTCGACCAGGAAGTAATTGAGCTCGTCCTTCTTGGTGAACCAGCGGTGGCCACCGATGTCGAAGCGGAAGCCATCCCGGAGCTCGGTGCGGGCCAGGCCGCCGACGATCGGCGCCTTCTCAAAAACTTCGACGACCCAACCGGCGCGGGAAAGCGCCAACCCGGTCGTCATTCCTGCCGGGCCGCCCCCCAGAACAATCGCTGTACCCGGTCGCCGTGGCATCCGATGCCTCCTGCTGAGGTTCCGAAATTCGATTCGCGCGTTGACGAGGGACGGAGCGTGAGTATTGGCAAAGCCAGGAACCTGACCTGCCCGAGAACCCTTGAAGGAAGCGGGCAGGCTCCGCCATCGCGAGCGCCAGTTTCGATTGGCGATCTCCGCGTGGGCGGACGCGTCTGTTCGCGAGCTGGCCCGGTCACGACGGCGCGCACCCGCGCCGAAGCGTGAAGAGCACCCCTCGCTGCTCAGTCGATGGCTGGGCGACGAACCCGGGGAGCAACCGCCGCGCGATCGCGAATCACGGGCGATCCAGCCGATTCATCGCTTTGCTATCCTAATTGACACTCGTTGTACGTCGGTTGAGTGATGGTTGCGATCTGGTTGAGAACGCGATCGTCACGACCCGAGCGGACGATTCTCGGGTTCGGGGAGGATCTCACTCCGAGGGAACCACCAGGTCGAGGACGTCGCGGATCTGCGCGGCCTCGATCGCGGCGTGGGCGCCCTTCCACATCTGGATTCGCGCCAGACGGGCGGCGCGGTCCGCCCGAATGGCGGCCCGGATCGCCTCGTCCATGGCGGCTTGCAGCTCTCCCAGGCGCGGGTTATCGGAATTGGCAAGTTGACGGACGCGCTCGATCACGTCTCGGGTCAAGTGTGCCGCCTGCATGGTCTCTTCGGCCCGCTCGTCGGTTCGCCGAGCGCTCAGCCTTGCCTGGCGGGCGTGGTACTCCGCGGCGCGAATATCCGCTGGCGTGCCGTGCCGGGCGTCCGCCACGCGTCGCGAGACCAGCGTGGCGCACTCGGCGACCCGATCGGTCACCTGCTGGGTGTGGTTGATCGAGATCTCGGCCTGCGCGGCGACCTGGGCGACCGCGGCACCCATGATCTTGCAGAGGTCCGCGGTACTTCCCCCAGCCATGCATCCCCCCTCTTCGTCTCCGGTTTGGACAGCAATCAGCGCGGCTCGGTCCAAGATCGGATTCATCGGGACGCGTTGGATTCGCGCGCCAGCTCCGGTGCATTCCGACGGTCGTCAGCCTGGCCGTGGGAGAGAGCGGCCAGGCGCACGTCGGCTGGTCCGGAGCGGTCGAGGCTGTCCCAGGAGACCTGGCCAAGCTCGACCCCCGAGCGGTGAAGGTGAAAATCCATCCGCCGCAAGCCGAGCTGCTCCATCGCGTCCGTCACCGCGTCCTGGCGGCTCTCGTGGCAGTAGAGCAGCAAAAAGCCGCCGCCCCCGGCGCCGGTGATCTTGCCGCCGAGCGCGCCGTGTCCGCGGGCAACGTCGTAGATCTCGTCGATCTTGCCGTTGGTGATTCCCGCCACCAGCTTCCGCTTCTGCTTCCAGCCCTCGTCGAGCAGCATCCCGATGGCATCCAGGTCACCGGCCTCGAGAGACTCGCGGCATCGGAAGGCAGCGTCCTTGATCCGGTGCAATCCTTCCACCGCCTGGTCTTCGCCGCGCGCGGTCGCGCGTTGCTGCTCGCGTAAGATGGTCGCCGAGTCTCGGGCGACGCCAGTGAAGAAGAGCAAGAGACGGCGCTCCAGGGATGTCGATACCTCCGCGCTGACCTGGATCGGTTCAACCGTCACGCCATCGTGGGAAAACGACAGCATGTTCAAGCCACCGAAAGCGGCGGCAAACTGATCCTGTCGACCGATCGGGGCCCGCAGCTTCACGAGCTCGACGTGACACGCCAGCTCGGCGACTTCTCGGGGCGTGATCGGCCGGTTGAGGTGCGCGGCGACCGCGCGGACCAGGGCGACCGCGACGGCGCTGGACGAGCCCAGTCCAGTTCCCGGTGGAACCTCGGAAGCGAGGAAGAGCGCGAGTCCGTGCTCGACCTCGAATTCGTGAAGCACCGCGCGCGGCAGCGCCAGGTCGCCGTCCCAGCTCATCGGCGTGCCGCAATGGTGTCGATAAAACGTCTGATAGTCGGCGGACGTGATCTGCGCGTTACCCGCGCCGTTCGGCATCACGTGAACGTAGACGAACTTGTCGATCGTCGTCGAGACGACAACGCCGCCGTAGCGTTCGTAGTAGGCGGGGAGGTCGGTCCCGCCGCCGGCGAGGCTGATCCGCAAAGGCGCTCTCGCGATGAACATAAGTCGCACTCTCCCTTGAATTTCGGCGAAGGGACGGTTGCCACGCGCCCGGCGCGGCGCCCGGTCAGCGCGTGGTCTGGAAGACGAAGGTCCAGTCCGACATGCCGGGCTGGCCGGTTT
This sequence comes from Chloroflexota bacterium, assembly GCA_050695695.1. Lineage (GTDB taxonomy): Bacteria > Chloroflexota > UBA6077 > FW602-bin22 > CADDYW01 > JAJPKB01. The sequence goes on along the minus strand of JBOGTX010000743.1, from coordinate 535 downwards.
GGCCGGTGACCATCCACCCGGCGTCCTGGGATCGACCGCCGACGACGCTCACCGCGTACTTGCCGCGGGTCACCGCGAAGTCCACCGTGCCATCCGCCTGATCGGGCGGCGGGTAGACCGCGCTCCATTGCGGCGAGCCATCGGACCAGATCTCGAACTCGGTCCCTTTCACCAGGTTGCCGTTCAGGTCGATCAGCTTGCCGCGAACGTGGGCGATGTCTCCGGATGAGGCTAAGGGCACCTGCTGAATGGAGCGCACGATATAGTCGTAGGCGGGGGTTGGCGTCGCCGTCGGAACCAGGGTGGCCGTCGGGATCGGCGTCGCCGATGGCACCGGAGGTTGGGTTGGGGTCGGGGGCACGCTCGTGCTCGTCGCGGTGGCCTGGGTCGTCGCGGTCGGCTTTGAGGTCGGCGTGGCCGCGGGCGTCGGCGTATGGACCGGCGGCAAGGTCGTCACGACCTGCACCTTCGGCGTTGGACCCGTCGGCCGCGGCGTCCCGACCGGGCTGCCGGTCGACGCCGCGTCTGCCGCCCC
>JBOGTX010000742.1:0-1867 GCA_050695695.1 Chloroflexota bacterium | reverse complement strand
GGGCCACATTCCGCGCAGCATCCGAAGCCACGGCTCCGGATCGGGGCTCGTATCGATGCTGACGAGGTCGTCGAAGTTGGCAGGCTGATTCATTGCTCGCCATTCTAGCACGTCGTTAATCCACTTGCCCCTTTCACGCGTCGATCGAATCCGGTACGCTACTGGAAAACGACGGACCGGGAGAACGCGCGGGCATGGCGACCGGATTGGAACGCGACGTTCAGGCGTTTCTCGACTATTGCCTTGACCAGAACCGGTCGCGGAAGACCGTCGCGACCTACCGGCAGGTTCTCCTCGACTTCGCCGCCTGGCTGGCGAGCGCGGCTCCCCCGATCGACGGCATCGCCGATCTCCGTCGAGAACAGATTCAAGCCTACGCGCGCGCGCTCCGCCTGAAAGAGACCGCGGCCGGCCGGGAGATCTCGGTTCGGACCCGGGCCAAATACCTGGCGACCATCCGCAGCTTATTGAAATACTTCTCGGTCGAGACCGACCTCGACGTGCTACCTCGCGATAAGGTGACACTTCCTCGGGTGGGAGACCACCTTCCCAGGGCGGTACCGACCCCCGATGACGTTCGGCAGATGATCGACGCTTGCCCGTCGGACACGCTGGTCGGTTCCCGCGATCGCGCGGTCCTCGGCCTGTTTTTCTCGACCGGCCTGCGCATCGCCGAGCTGTGCGCGCTCGAGCGGCGACAGGTTCGCGAGGAACACCTGGGGAAAGACGCGATCCTGGAGATCAGCGTCGTTGGCAAGGGACGCCACAGCCGCGTCGTCTTCGTCAACGACGAAGCCCAGCGCCTGCTCGAAGCCTATCTGGTCAGGCGCGTCGACGACGATCCGGCGCTGTTCGTCCACACTCGAAGCGGTCGCCGCCTCGTCGTGGGGGACCGCGCCAGCCTTCGCTTGACTCCGCGGGCGATTCAACAAATGCTGCGCGCGGTCACCGTGCGTCTGGGGATGACCGATCGCATCACTCCCCACGCGCTGCGTCACGGCTTTGCCGTCGACCTTTTGCACGGTGGCGCGGACCTCCGAACCGTCCAGGATCTGCTCGGCCACCGTAGCGTCGTGACCACTCAGATTTACACCCGACTGACGAACCGCACCCTGCGCGAAGGCTACCTGAAGCGCGCCTCGCTGAAGTCGCCGCCTGCCGAAGGCGGGGGCCGGTAGGACGCGGGCTACCGTACCCGCACGGTGGTGAGGATGACTCGGTCGCCGCTCGCCTCGCCCGACGCCCCGCGAACCGGCACCCGCGCGCCGGTTGCCGGGTTGTAGAATCCAACCTCGATTCGGTAGGTGCCGGGCGCCGCGTCCGGTTTGATCGCGAGATCGTAACGGTCGACGACGTATTCGCCACTGATCCAGCCAGACGTCGGATTTGCTCCATCGGCCGGAGGGTGGTCTTGCTGGGCGGCAATGATATCGTGCTGATCCAGCAGGTGAGAAAACACGGTGTAGCCGACGTCTCCAGAATTGCCGCGCGCCTTCCAGTAGAGTGTCAGCGTTAAGTGATCGCCAGGTCGCGCCGAGGTCGCATCGAGCGAGTAACCGATCAAGTCGGCAAAATTTCCGAACGTCCAGCGTTCCGGCGTGCCAACGCTGGCGGGAGGGGTAAGCTGGAGCGGCCGATCGAGGACCTTGACCGTCCCAAGTGCCACCGACGGGCCGGCGGACGAGTCGACCGCGGCGCCGCTCCCGGCCGGAATGACGGAAAGCGCGATCCGGGTCGTTCCGACTGGCGCGTCGGATGGCACGACGAACCGGTGCATATCCGTCACGATTTCACCCGGCGTCCATCGAGAAGTCGGATAGGTGCCGGCGTCCGGGGCCTCCTCGAGCACCACGCGTTGGTAAGATCC
>JBOGTX010000741.1:0-6671 GCA_050695695.1 Chloroflexota bacterium | reverse complement strand
CGTCAGGAGCGATCCGGACGAGCTCGCGCTGCTCGAGAAATGGATGCGCGGCTACGAGCCCGAGCGACTGTTCGATCGCGACGGCCGATTGATCGACGAGCTGCGCATGCTCGCGCCTTCGGGCGATCGGCGCATGGGCGCCAACCCGCACGCCAATGGCGGGCGGCTCCGGATCGAGCTGACGCTTCCGCCCTTCACCGACTACGCCGTGCCAGTCGAACGTCCCGCCACCGAGCGGTGCGAATCGACGCGGCAGCTGGGACGGCTGCTGCGCGACGTGTTCGTCAGGAATCAGGATGCCGCCAACTTCCGGTTGATGTGTCCGGATGAAACGAATTCGAATCGTCTCGGCGACGTGTTCACGGTGGAGAACCGCTGCTATCAACGGCCGGTGATCGCCATCGACGATCACGTCGCGGCCGACGGACGGGTGATGGAAGTCCTCAGCGAGCACCTCTGCGAAGGCTGGCTCGAAGGCTATCTCCTGACCGGCCGGCACGGATTCTTCGTGACCTACGAGTCGTTCGCGATGGTTGCCGCCTCGATGATCGTTCAGCACACCAAGTGGCTCGAAGAGGCGATCAAGCTACCCTGGCGCGCGCCGATCTCCTCGCTGAACCTCCTGCTGACCTCGACCTGCTGGCGCAACGACCACAACTGTTTTAGCCACCAGGGACCCGGCCTGATCGACGTGATGCTCTCCAAGCAGGGCACGGTGGCCCGGATTTACCTGCCGCCGGACGCGAACTGCCTGCTGTCGGTCGCCGACCACTGTCTGCGGAGCAAGGATTACGTCAATCTCGTCGTGATCGACAAACAACCCCAGCTGCAATGGCTGAGCATCGACCAGGCCCACGACCACTGCACCCGGGGCGCCTCGACCTGGCCCTGGGCAAGCAACGACGGATCCGGTGACCCGGACGTGGTGCTCGCCTGCGCCGGCGATATCCCGACCCTGGAGACGGTGGCCGCCGCCTGGTGGCTGCGCCGGAACATTCCCGAGCTCAAGGTGCGGCTGGTGAACGTGGTTGACCTGATGACGCTCTTTCCGCCCGACGTTCATCCGCACGGCATGGACGCGGCGCGCTTCGTCGAGCTCTTCACCGAGAGCCGACCGGTGATCTTCGCCTTCCATGGCTACCAGCGCGCGGTCCACCAGCTCATTCACGGGCGACCGAACCCGGAGCGCTTCCACGTGCGGGGATTCAACGAGCAGGGAACGACGACGACGCCGTTCGACATGGTGGCACTCAATGGAATGAGTCGATACCATCTGGCCAGCGAGGCGCTCCGGCGTGCCGCGGCCGGGCAGCCCCGCGCGGCCGACCTGATCGACGAGTGCCAGCGTCTCCTCGCCCGGGCCAGCGCCTATTCGCGCGAGCACCTGGAAGACGAGCCGGAGATCCGGGATTGGGTCTGGACGGATGGGTAGCGGACGCGGAGAGAGCGGGGACGACGGTGGGAGACCCTCTCGGCGTCGTTTCGGTCGCCGTCTCATGAGGAGTTGGGACGACCGCACGATCCCGCGCGCTTGGTCGTGGAAGTGGACGGCCCGGTGCACCAGAGGCAGCCCGCGTTACTCCTCGTTTGACAGTCGGTGATCCTGGTGCTAGGGTGGAAGAGAGTACGAGCACTCGACGAGGAGTGTGAAAAGCAATGACGCAGGACACGATGCTGTACGCAGCTACCGTCGAAGGGGCAATCTCGGCCTTCCGGGAGATGGAGCTCGTTACCACGATCGTGGCGGAACGGACGGATGGGGAGGTTCAGCAGGCGCTGGTGACCGCGCGAGCCGATCAGGTCGCCAAGCTCCGCGGGCTCATCCACGTCCTTGAGCTCAATCCCGCCGAGGACGGAATCTATGTCGACAACCTCGGACGCTGGCACGCGATCAAAGACGGCGAAGAGGTCCAATCCGGGCACTGGCTGGTGCCGACCGAAATCGCCCGATCGATCGACAGCCGCCAGCCTACGACCGCCAGTGGGGCGAATCCGGTCGTCCGCGACGCGGATCCGGTCGCCGGCGGCGAGCGTGACTCGGTTTGCGGCATGCGGCTCAAGCCCGGCCAGGAAGAAGCGAACGTCACCTATCAAGGGCAGACCTATCACTTCTGCTCGGTCGAGTGTCGCGATCTGTTCCTGAAGGAACCAACGCATTACATCAAGGCGGTTGGCATGGAGCAATCAGTCACGCGGTAGCCCGCGAAGACGGCGGTCTCTCGCCGCACGCCGGATCCCGATGGTTGGGATCTTGGTGAGAGCCCGACATCGCCGTCCCGACGGGCAATTCGCCACGGGTCGTCGACCAATGGCCCGATGACGAATCGCGTTGTCCGATTGATCAAGAGTGAAGATCGAGTGCTCGTACTCCTCGGACCCGGCGGCCGTTTCTCGGCGAGAGTTGGTTCGGGACGGCTACCCAGTTGACCGAGCATGACCGAGAATTCCCGAATTCAGCCGCCTTGCTGACTCCACCGGCGATCGCTATCATGACATGCGCCGCGGGGCAGGCACGTCCACGACGAGGTGATGGCGGCGATCGAACACGATTCAGCGAGCGCGGACCGACGGGTCACCGGCGCGGACCCGCTCTGGTACAAAGACGCGATCATTTACGAGCTTCACGTCCGGGCATTCCAGGACAGCAACGGCGACGGCATCGGCGACTTCCGCGGCCTGACTGAGAAGCTGGACTACCTCCAGGACCTGGGAGTGACCGCCCTCTGGCTGCTCCCCTTCTACCCGTCGCCGCTGAAAGACGACGGCTACGACATCGCCGACTACACGACGATCCATCCCAGCTACGGCAATCTCCACGACTTCAAGGTCTTCTTGCGCGAGGCGCACCGGCGCGGCCTGCGGGTCATCACCGAGCTGGTCATCAACCACACCTCGGTCGATCACCCGTGGTTTCAGCGCGCTCGCCGGGCCGCGCCCGGCAGCATCGAGCGCGACTTCTACGTCTGGTCGGATTCCGCGGAGACCTATCGGGACGCGCGGATCATTTTCAAGGACTTCGAGCCCTCGAACTGGGCCTGGGATCCGGTCGCGCGGTCTTACTACTGGCATCGCTTCTACTCTCATCAGCCCGATCTGAACTACGACAACCCGGCCGTCCGCAAAGCCATCTTCAAGATCCTGGACACCTGGCTTGGTATGGGGATCGACGGACTGCGGCTGGATGCCGTGCCCTACCTGTACGAGCGCGAAGGCACGAGCTGCGAGAACCTGCCGGAAACCCACCGATTCCTGCGCGAGCTCCGCGGCCACGTCGACCGCCGGTACCCGGAGCGCATGCTCCTGGCCGAGGCGAACCAGTGGCCGGAAGACGCGGTGGCCTACTTCGGCGACGGCGACGAGAGCAACATGGCGTTCCACTTTCCGATCATGCCGCGCATGTTCATGGCGATTCGCATGGAGGACCGCTACCCGATCGTCGACACCCTCGCCCAGACGCCGCCAATTCCAGAGACTGCCCAGTGGGCGCTCTTCCTGCGCAACCACGACGAGCTGACCCTCGAAATGGTCACCGACGAAGAGCGCGATTACATGTACCGAGCCTACGCCCAGGACCCCGAGGCGCGGATCAACCTGGGCATTCGGCGACGCCTGGCGCCGCTGCTCGGCAACCACCGCCGGCGGATCGAGCTGATGAACGGCCTGCTCTTTTCGCTGCCCGGCACGCCGGTCCTTTACTACGGTGATGAGATCGGCATGGGCGATAACGTGTATCTTGGCGACCGCAACGGCGTGCGCACGCCGATGCAGTGGAGCGCCGACCGCAACGCCGGCTTTTCGCGAGCGAATCCCCAGCAGCTCTACCTGCCGGTCGTCGTGGACTCGGAGTACCATTACCAGGCGCTCAACGTCGAGGCCCAGCAGAAGAATCCTCACTCGCTCCTCTGGTGGATGAAGCGGCTGATCGCCCTGCGGAAACGATTCAAGGCGCTCGGCCGCGGCTCCCTCGAATTTCTGGATCCGGAGAATCGGAAAATCCTGGCGTTCGTTCGGCGGTACCAGGACGAGACGATTCTGGTCGTCGCCAATTTGTCGCGGTTCGTCCAGTACGTCGAGCTCAACCTCAGCCAGTACAGTGGCGCGACGCCAATCGAGGTGTTCGGGCGAACCCGGTTTCCCCGGATCGGCGAGCTTCCCTACCTGCTGACCCTGGGTCCGCACGCCTTCTACTGGTTCACCGTCGAACCCGACATCGCCCAAAGCCAGGCGCTCGATGGGTCGAGCGATCGGGCGGAGTTAGGGACCACGCCGACGCCCACGCTGGCCGTCGACGACGACTGGACCGACGCGCTCGTCGGTCCGGGCAAGGCCCGGCTCGAAGCGCTTCTGGCGAGCTACTTCCCGACGCGCGCCTGGGGCGGCCAGCCGGCGCGCCGGATCAAGGGGACGCGCATCCTGGACAGCCTGCCGTTGGACCGCGGGGCCGCCGCGCCGCGCATCGTCCTGGTCCGGATCGACTACGTCGAGGGCGATCCCGAGACCTTTGCCATTCCCCTTGCCCTCGCCACTGCCGGCGGGGCGGAGCGGCTGCGCGCCGAGAGTCCGCGCCTGATCGTGGCCGACGTGCGCCAGGGGGGCAAGCGCGGGCGCGTCGGCGCGCTCTACGATTGCACGTCGGATGGCGACTTTCTGAACGACGTGATCGAGGCGATTGGCCGACGGCGCCAGACCACGACGCCCGGTGGTCAGCTTCTTGCCTCACCCACCCGATCCTTTCGCCCCCTGCGCGGACCGACCGACGACGCCCTCGGCGCCCAGATCGCGCGCGTCGGACGCTCCGCCACTGCGGTTGCCTATGCCGACCGCCTGGTCTTGAAACTGTTCCGCCGCCTGGATGGCGGGGTCACGCCCGATCTTGAGGTCGGGCGATTCCTGACCGAGCGCGCCGGCTTCCTGCACACCCCGCCCACGGCCGGCTTCCTGGAATATCGCGACGGACGCGGCGAGCCGACGACGCTGGCGGTGCTCCGAGGCTTCGTACCGAATCAGGGCGACGCCTGGCACTCCACGCTCGGCGCGCTCGGCGACTTTTACGAGCGCGTCGCGACGCTCCGCGACGACCGGACTCAGCCGACGCGCCCCGACGGAACGCTCCTCGAGCTGAGCGAAGGCGAGCCGTCGGCACACGTTACGGAGACCCTTGGCGCCTATCTCGAGGTCGCGCGGCATCTGGGAGAGCTGACCGCCAAGCTGCACCGGGCGCTGGCGTCGTCAACCAACGATCCTCACTTCGCCCCCGAGTCGTTTTCGGCCCTCTACCAGCGATCGCTCTATCAGTCGATGCGAACGCGGCTGAACGAGACCTTCCAGCTCCTGGCCAGGCGGCTCCCGCGGCTCGAAGGCGACGTCGCCGAGGCGGGACGGGCTCTGGTCGGGCGAGAGGGCGAGCTGCTCGCGATCTTTCAGGCGGTTCGCAGCCATAAGATCGAAGCGACGCGCCTCCGCTGCCACGGCGACTACCGGCTCGAGCACTTGCTGTGCACCGGCCGCGACTTCGCCATCGTCGACTTCGAGGGCGATCCCGCTCGGACGCTCGGCGAGCGTCGGATCAAGCGGTCTCCGCTGACCGATGTGGCCGCCATGCTTCGCTCGTTCCACGACGCCGCCGAAACCGCCCTGGCTCATGCCGCCGAGCGCGGCCTCACCAGTCCGGAGGACGTTCCCGGGCTCGGCCGCTGGGCAGACTTCTGGCACACCTGGGTATCGGCGACGTTCCTGAAGGCATATCTCGAGGGCACGAGCCAGGCCTCAATCGTCCCCCGCGAACGGACTGACCTCCAGATCCTGCTGGGCGCGTTCGCGCTAGAGCGCGACCTCCACGCGCTGGCCGACGCGCTCGATCGATCGGGCGACCGGGTAGCCAGGTGTCTGCGGGCAATCTCGCGGCGAATCGCTTAGGCAACATTTGCCTTGCGCGCTGGCCGGCCGGGGCCTATGCTGGAAGAAGCGAATCTCCAGAAACGGAGCGCCGAACGTGACCGAGCAAAGTCAGAAAGCAATCGACGAGCAGGTGAGCTGGTTCCCGATCGCGGCCGAAGACACGCTGCCAGCGGGCGTCCGGGCCCTCTTCGAGAAGGCGAAGGAGCGGCTCGGCTTCGTGCCGAACGTCTTCCGGGCCTACGCCTGGCGTCCGGATCGCCTCGTCAAGTGGCGCGCCCACTACGACGACCTCATGCACGGCTCGGATACTCTGAGCGCGACCGAGCGCGAGATGATCGCCGTCGTCGTCTCGATGGCGAACGGCTGCCTCTACTGCTTGACCTCTCACGGCGCCGCCCTGCGGACGCGGCTGGGCGACGGTGTGCTGGGCGACCGCATCACCCTCGACTACCGCCGGGCCGGCCTCGACGCGCGCCAGACCGCCATGCTCGACTACGCGGTCAAGCTCACCAAAAACCCGGTCGAGTGCGACGAGGCGGACGTTCAGAAGCTGCTCGGCCTCGGCTTCACGGTCGAGGACGTCTGGGACATCGTCGAGATCGCCGCCATGTTCAACTTCACCAACCGTCTGGCCTTCGGCACCGGCATGCTGCCAAACCGGGAGTACCACGGCATGGGGCGGTGAGGGAGTTGGGAGGAAAGGAACGGAAAGAACGATCGCGTCGCCCCCGATGGCGAGGCAGGGGAGGGACAGCGCCGAGCCGGACACCATG
>JBOGTX010000740.1:0-4499 GCA_050695695.1 Chloroflexota bacterium | reverse complement strand
TGACGATCCCCTACCTGGCGAAGCGAGGCGCCACGGCCCCCTGATTCGCCGTACCTTGCTGGATTCGGCATCGCGGGCGTGGCGATCGCGGAAAATTGGCGCCGGGTTAACCTCCTATTCCGCCGCCACCATGCGCCGACCGCCGCCGCTCGTCGTGTTGCGAACCAGGAAGGCCGCGAGAATGGCCGGGATGCAGATGACCGCGGCGAAGAGGAAGGTATCGTCGAAGGCGCGAACCGACGCGGTGAGCGCGACGTTCTGATAGAGCATGAAGATCGAGAGCTGGTGCGCGGCCGCGGCGGGAATGCCACGTAAAGCCATGAGGGCATTGGCCTTGGCCATAACCATCGCGACGCCCGGGTTGAACGGGGTGATGGTTTGGGAGATGGCCGCGAATTGGAAGTTCTGGCGTGACGTGAGCTCGGTCGCCATGATCGCCGCCCCGAACGAGCCGGCGATTCGCTGGACGGCGCTGGTCAGCGCGCTGGCCCGGGGAATCAGGTGACGCGGCACGGCATTCATCGCGGCGGTCGTCGCGGGCATCATGGCCAACCCCATGCCGGTGCCGCGGATCAGCAAGATCTCGACGACGGCCAGGGGCGTCGTCCCCAGGGACAGGAAGCTGAAGAGCCAGGTCGCGACGACCAGCAGAGCGATGCCGGGCACGAGGACCACGGTCGGGCCGAAGCGGTCGAAGATGCGGCCGGATAACGGCATGATCATCGCGACGACCAGCGACTGGGGTAGCCAGAGCAGGCCGGTGTCCATCGCCCCCATGCCCTGCAAGTTCTCGAGGAAGACCGGCAGCAGGAACATCGCGCCAAACAGCCCGACCTGAACGATCATGGTCACGAAGACGGCGGTGCTGAAGTTCATCGTCTTGAAGAGGCGCAGCTCCAGGAGTGGCTGCTTGGTGTTGAGCTCGACGAGCACGAAGGCGATCAGGGCGGCGATACCGGAGATCAGCTCCAGCACGACCCAGGTGCTGGTCCAGCCGTCGGTTGGCCCGTTGTCGATTCCGAAGAGCAGCGCGGCGCTGCCGAAGGCGGCCAGGGCGATTCCCCAGGTGTCCAGCTTCTGGTCGTGTTTGATCACGCCTTCGTGCAGGATGCGCGACGCCGCGATGACGGCGATGATCCCGATCGGGACGTTGATGTAGAAGATGAAGCGCCAATCGACGTATTGGACGAGGTAGCCACCGAGGATCGGCCCGACCGCCGGGGCGAGCATGACCGGGATGCCGAAGAAGCCAAGGGCGGTTCCGCGCTCTTCCGGACGGAACTCCCGAAGTAGCAGGCTCATGCCGAGCGGCTGGATCAATCCGCCGCCGAGCCCCTGCAGCACGCGAAAGAAGATCAGGGCGTTCAGGCTCCAGGCGATGCCGCAGAGGGCCGATGCCATGGTGAAGAGTGTGATCGTCACGATGTAGACGCGCTTGCCGCCCAGCGTGTCGTCGACGAAGCCAGTCAACGGGATCACCATCGCCAGCGCCAGCAAGTAGCCGGTCAGCACCCACTGGGCGCCGTGAACGTCGGTCGAGAAGACCGAGATCAGCTTCGGCAGGGCGATGTTCACCACCGTCGCGTCGAGGATGCTCATAAAGGAGCCGATGACGATGACTCCCAGCACCCACCAGCGGTGATTATCGGCCGAGTAGCCGGCCGCGTCTCGGGCAGGACTCGCGGTTGTCGTGCTCATGCAATCCTTCTCACTCGGCCGCGACCGGATCTATTGAACGTGGATGTTGACCTCGACCGAGCTTCCGACGATCAGCGGCAGGTTCCCGTAGTCGACCGAGATCTTGACCGGGACCACCTGAACGACCTTCGTGTAGTTGCCGGACGAGTTCTGCGACGGAATCAGCGAGAAGGAGCCGGCGCTCGCCGGGGTGATCGCCTCGACCCGACCCGGCAGAGTGACGCCAAGGCTGTCGACCGAGACGTCGACCGGCTCGCCGACCTTGATCCGATCGATATCGGTCTCGTTCACGTTCGCCGTCACGTAGAGCGCGGTGGGATCGACGACCGCGATGATCGCCTGGCCGGGCGCGACGGTGCTGCCCGGATCAGCCATCCGGGCGACGACCACGCCGTTCAGGGGCGAGGTCACGTCGACCTGCTGGTTCTCGGTGTTCGAGAAGCCCAGCTTCGCGGTGCCGCCGTTCGCCGCGGACATGGCCATCGGCACCGAGACCCGGGCGATGACCTGGCCCTGGGTGACGTGCTGACCGATGTCGGTGTTGACCGCGCTCACCTCGCCAGCGTTCAGCGCGCCGACCTGGATCAGCGAGCCGGAAATCTGGGCGTTGTCGGTGTACACGTAATGGGTCGAGTTGTAGACGTAGCGGTAGGCGAAGCCGGCGATCGCCAGCACGATCACCACGAGTACCGGGAAGAGGACGACCCGGGAAATCCGACCGCGCGACGACTTCGCCGGTGGAACCGGCGCCGCCACGTGACCGTCGACCTCTGGCGGCGAGACTGCCGTGCCGCCCCGGGCGGGATTGCTTCCAGGACGATTTTCCATGGTTGAGATGCCTCCTAATCCGGCGCGCCCGGACTTTCCTCGTTATCGGATCGGCCTATTTCTGAACGGTCACCGGCTGAGCCGTCGTCAGGCGGTCCTGACCGCTCGTGACGATCACCTGGCCCGCCTTCAAGCCGCTGGTGATCTCGGTGTGGGTGCCATCGGTCAGGCCGGTCTGGACAACCTGGGGCGTCGCGGTGCTATTCGCCACGATGTAGACCGTCGACTGACCGTTGCGCTGAACGATCGCGTCGCTGGGCACGGCGACAACGCCTTCCCGGGTCGCCGTCACCAGCGCGACTTTGACGAGCATGCCGTCCTCGAGACCAGAATTGGCGACGGATGGCGTGATCTTGACCAGCAGGGTGCGGGTTTGGGGATCGATCGCCGGGGCGATGTTCGTGACTTTGCCGGAAATCGACTTACCCGGCAAGTCGTCGGAGACGATCGTCGCCACCTGGCCAAGGTGGACGTTCGGCGCGTTCTTGGCGTCGACGTTCACCGCGACGTCGACGTTGGGGTCGATCAGGGTGACGATCGGGGTCGAAGGCGCGGCCAGCGCGCCGACCGAAAGCAGCTTCTGGGCGACGACGCCGTCGATCGGCGACTTGACGATCGCGTCGTCGCGAGCCACCGTCGCGGCGTCGAGGGCGGCATTGGCCTGCTGCACCGCGGCCTGGGCCGCCGCTTCATCTTCCTTGGTGTAGGGCTGCTGGGTGAGCTTGAGCTGCTGCTGGGCATCGTCGACCGCCGCCTGCGCCTTGGCGAGATCGGCCGATGTATACGGTGCCTTCGCCAGGTCAAGCTGCGCCTGGGCCGCCTGCACCGCGCCCTCGGCCGCCGCGATGTCGCTCGACGAGCCGGGGTGCTGGGCCATTTGGAGCTGCGCCTTCGCCGCGTCGACCGCCGCCCGCGCCTGGTCCAACTGGGTCTGGGTCGGCGGACTGGTCAGAATCGTGACCTGGGCTTGTGCCTGGGCGATCCCAGTGTGGGCGGCATCGGCGGCCGACTGGGCGGCCTTGCAAACCGCGCCCGGGGACACCGGGTTGCACGCCGCATCTTTCTGGGTGTCGGCGGCGAAGGCCGCGTCTTTCGCCTGCTCCACCGCGAGCTGGGCGGCCTGGACCTGCTGCGGCGTCGGGCCGTCCTTGAGCTGTTGCAGTCGGGCCTGCGCCGCGTCCAGGTTCGCCTGGGCCTGGGCAACGGAGTCGGCCCGCCCCTTGGTCAGGCTGTTCAGGCGCGCGTTGGCCGAGTCCAGGTTCCCCTGGGCGGCGCTGACGCTTTCGGGCCGTCCGCCATTCTCCATGAATGAAAGGGTCGCCTGGGCTGCCGTCAGGTTCGCCTTGGCCTGGACGATCGTCTCCAAGCGAGAACCGGCCTGAATCGTCGCCAGCCTTGCCTGGGCGACGGCGACGGCTGCCTTCGCTTGATCGACCTGGGCATCCAGGGTCGCGTGATCCAGCTCGGCGATCACGTCTCCCTTCTTGACGGCGCTGCCGACGTCGACGTTGAGGACAGTGATCTGACCGCCAACCTTCGGGAGGATACTCACCTTGGCGAGCGATTCCACGTTGCCGGAATACACCACGGTGCCGGAGATATTCGCGGTGGCGACCGGGGCAGTACTGACCCCAACTGGCGCCAGGGGCGGCTGACCGGCCGGGGCGACCGAGCACGCTGCCAGCAGCGCGGGTGTTACTAGAAGGAGTCCGAGTGGGCGACAAAAGACACGCATACTCTTACCGTTCCTCCGAATCTGGTGCGTCGTGCCGAGCTCAGCGCTCGCTTCGATCGGACGCGTTTGCCAGGGAAAAGGCGCGCTGCGCTCCGCGATTGAGGGCTTCGATGCCCTGGCTGACCGCCTGGAGCTCTTCGAGGGTGAGCTGATCGAGCACGCGAGACAGCCGGTCGCGGGCGGTGATGTGCAGGCGATCCATCAGGGCATCGCCCTCGGGCGTCAGGCGGCCGACGAC
>JBOGTX010000739.1:0-1995 GCA_050695695.1 Chloroflexota bacterium | reverse complement strand
GGGCGTTCGCGTGGTCCTCGACCAGGCGGTCGACCATGGTATTCAGCGCGACGATGCCGGCCGCGGCGATAATGCCCGCCTGGCGCATCCCACCGCCCAGGAGCTTGCGATACTTGCGCGCGACCGCGATGTAGTCCTTGCGACCACACAGCAGCGAGCCGACCGGCGCCGACAGCCCCTTCGATAGACAAAAGGTGACCGAGTCGACCTCGGCGGTCAGGGCGCGCGCCTCGACCCCGCAGGCAATCGCCGCGTTGAAGATGCGCGCGCCATCGAGGTGGAGCGCCAGGCCGCGCCGGTGCGCCAGGTCCGCGATCGCGTGGGTCCGCGCGACGTCCAGCACCGCGCCGCCGCCTCGGTTGTGGGTGTTTTCGATGCACACCAGTCGGCTGCGCGGGGCGTGGACGTCCACCGGACGAATCGCCGCTTCGAGCTCGCCGAGATCGAGCAGGCCGTCCACGTTTCGGACCGGCCGTAGCTGCAGCGCCCCGACCACCGCGCAGCCGGCCACTTCGTAGTGGAAGATGTGCGCCTGATCGCCGAGGATCACCTCGTCGCCACGCTGGGTGTGCGACAGCACGCCGACCAGATTCCCCTGGGTGCCCGACGTCACCAGAACGGCCGCTTCTTTCCCCATGCGCTCGGCCGCCAGCTCCTCGAGCCGGTTGACCGTCGGATCCTCGTGGAACACGTCGTCGCCCAGCTCGGCCTCGGCCATCGCGCGGCGCATGTCCGGAGTGGGCAGCGTGACCGTATCGCTGCGAAGGTCGACGAGATGATCTGGCATCATTCTTCTCCCGCTGGCGTGAGGTATCTCACGTCGTGATGATCTCCATGAATCGCGCGATCGACTCCTCGGTCGAGTAGGCCGGTACGTAGCCCGGATACCGCCGGGCGCTCGCGATGTCGCGAGGGAGGTCCATCCGGCTTTGCGCCACTGAATAGAAGCTGCCCCGGCCCAGATGGTAGTCGGCCAGGTACTCTTGCTCGGTTTGGCCGGGCGTCGGGATCAGGAGTGCCTGCTTGCCCAGCTCGGCCAGCTCCATCATCGTCGTATAGCCGGAGCGACTCACCACGAGCCGCGCGCGGTTCATCAACTCGTTCTGCAGACACCGATTCACGTAGCTGTGGACGGTCACCCGCCCCCGGGTCGAGCTGCGCGGCTCCTCATCCGGCTTGCCGAGCGAGACGACGACTTGCCCGGGAACATCATATACCTGTTCCAGAATGATCCCTTCGAGAATGCTCCGCTGTGGCTCCGGTCCCGAGATCGACACGTAGCAGTCGAGGTCTTGCGGCACCTGGCGCCGTCGGACGCCACTGAGAATCCCGATGTACGCGACGTGCTCGGCCCCGACGAAGCGTGGATTGTGACTCAGATCGCCACTCAGGCCATCGGACTCGAAGTCCGGAACGACGAAGCGAGACACATGCCCGTAGCATCGGCGATAGACGTACTCCATCGACAATTCCAGCAGCGGATTTCGAAGGGGGGCGATGAAGCGAAGACCGTGGGTCAGTTGATACGACGCGACCCGATGGCTGCGAATCCCGAACCGGCTGTCCGAGATAATGCGATCGAACCGGCGCCCTCGCAGCAGGCGATCGAGCGCGCGGTTCTCGGCGACGATCGCCCGCCAGGCCAGGGGCAGGCTCAAGGTAAACTTGGCGTAATACATTGGGGCGTTTTTCGAGACCGAGATGGGAAGGTCGGGCCATTCGAGAAAGCCGCAGCGCCGGCCAAGCTCCTGCCGCAGCAGCGCCAACGCCCGCGCGCTCGACACGATCGTCACGTCGTGTCCGCATTCGAGCATGCGGTTGATCAGCGGCAGGTCACGCGTGGCGTGTCCCAGCCCCCACGAGGCGACGGCGAAAAGGATTTTCAGATGCGCGCCGGAACGGGGAATCGGCGCCCGGGAGGAAGTCGTTCGATCTTCGATCAGCGCGTCCAAAGAACCTCTCGGTTGGCGGCGAGCCCGCCAGTTTGAGGACATC
>JBOGTX010000738.1:0-1980 GCA_050695695.1 Chloroflexota bacterium | reverse complement strand
ATGCACCACCGCCGCGGCCTCCAGTTGGGACTCGTAGATCTCCCGGTAGATCGGGCTGGTCGTCAGCAGGTCGTCGTGGATGCCCTGGGCAACGATCTGGCCGTCGTCGAGGACGAGGATCCGATCGGCGCTCAGGACGGTGCTGATCCTTTGGGCCACCACGAAGCGGGTTTGGCTCTCGTGGCGACGATCGAGCCCGGCCCGGATCCGCGCCTCGGTCTCGAGGTCCACCGCGCTGGTGCTGTCGTCGAGGATCAGCACCGCCGGTCTCGTCAGCAAAGCGCGGGCGATCGCGAGGCGCTGCTTCTGCCCGCCCGAGAGGTTCACGCCGCGCTGGCCGACGAGCGAGTCGTAACCGTCCGGGAAGCGACTGATGAAGTCGTGGGCCTGGGCCAGCCGGGCGGCGCCGACCACCTCGGCGTCGGACGCGTCCGGGCGACCGTAGCGGACGTTGTCGCGGATCGTGCCGCTGAAGAGCACCGAATCCTGCAAGGCGATCGCGACCGCGCCACGGAGCGCGGCTTCGTCGATCGCCCGGACGTCGACGTCGTCGATCGTGATCCGGCCCTCGGTCACATCGTAGAAACGGGGGATCAGGTTGACGAGGGTCGACTTTCCCGAGCCGGTCGCGCCAAGCAGGGCGACCGTCTCACCCGGCTCGGCGACGAAGCTGATCCCCTTAAAGGCCGGATCGTGCTCGTTGCCGGCGTGGCTGAAGCTGACGTTCTCGAACCTGACCCGTCCCCGGGGCGCGAATTCGGTGAGGGCGCCGGGGCGGCTCCGGATCTCCGGCTCGCTATCCAGCACTTCCTGGATTCGTTCCGCCGACGCCTCGGCCCGGGAGATTCGCACGATCAGCATGCTCACCGTCATCAGCGACGTCAGCGTCTGCATCAGGTAGTTGATGAACGCGATCAACTGCCCCACTTCCAGCCCGCCGGTCTTCACCCGCACCCCGCCGAGCCAGATCACCCCGACCACCCCGAAGTTGAGGGCCAGTATCATCAAGGGCATGGTGATCGCGCCGGTGCGCACCACCGCGACGTTCTGAGCCATCAGGCGATCGTTGGTCTGGCGAAAGCGCCCAGTCTCATGGTCGGCGCGGGCGAAGGCTTTGACCACCCGGACCCCGGCCAGGTTTTCCTGAACGACGGTGTTGAGCGCGTCGAGGGTTCGCTGCACCTGGCTGTACATCGGAAACGTCCGGCGAATGATCCAGATCAGCGCGAGGGTCACGAGTGGGATCAACGGGAGGAAGAGCAGGGCGAGCTGGGGACTGGTGAGAATCGCCATGAACAGGCTGCCGACCAGGAGCAGCGGCACCCGCACCATCACCCGGAGCAGCATCATCACCAGGTCCTGGACCTGGCTCACGTCGTTGGTCAGCCGGGTGACCAGCTTGCCGGTCTCGAGGCGGTCGAGGTTGCCGAACGAGCGCGCCTGGACCTTCCGGAAGAGGGTGCCGCGCAGGTCGGCCCCGAAGCCCTGAGCGGCCAGGACGGCGAACACCGCGCAGCCCATCCCGCCGACCAGCCCGACCAGGGCGAAGCCCACCATCAGCAGGCCGGTGTTGATCACCGTCGCGACGTCGTTTCGGGCGATCCCGCTGTCGATGATCCGCTGGATCATCCGAGGCTGGAGGAGGTCCATCGCGACTTCGAGGACCATCAGGAGGGGAGCGAGGAGGGCCGAGCGCCAGTACGGCCCGAGGAAGATCGCCAGCCGGCGTGTCGCCCGCATGGTCAGCCTCGGGTCACGGCGGTCGCGCCCTGGCAAGCGCCGCGAGCTCGAATCGCCCGGTCCTGGCTTGACTTCACGTGTCTCCGCTGATCCAACGATTCAGTCGCGAGCGCTTCGCGATCAAGTCGCTCCGATTGAAATGATAGCGGTCGGCAAGGGCGTGGGTCAACGATTTGTGGCTTGGAAGCCGGCGGAGGGCTGACGCACATAGTATTGGCACGACCAGTTATAGTCGTGCCA
>JBOGTX010000737.1:0-4623 GCA_050695695.1 Chloroflexota bacterium | reverse complement strand
CGGCCTGGGTTTGCGGCGCAAGTCCAGGTCGTCCCCACCCTGGCTTCACTTTAGTCGGTCAACTCGTTGGCGCGCTCCTTGGTCTTGTCGATCGCTTCGTTCGCGCCCTGCTGAACGTTTCCAGCCGCTTGCTTGGTCTTCCCCTTTAACTCTTCTCCAGCCCCTTTGGCTCGGAGGTTCTCGTTACCGGTCAGCTTACCAAGCCCCTCTTCGACCTTGCCTTTGACTTCCTCGGCCTTTCCCGAGATTTCCTCTTTGTTCACGGTTGTTCCCCTTTCTTGAGCGGTTGGAATCAACGCAAGCGTGCCTTCGCCGCAAATCCCATGCCGCCCATCGCACAGCTCCGGCCGTCGCGGTGAGGCCAGGTCCTAGTCCAGGTCGCGTCGCTTGACGACCTTGGACTCGTCGATCTCGACACCGATGCCCGGCTTTTCTCCCAGGCGGACGACGCCGTTGACCGGCTTGATCGGTTCCTTCCAGAAGAACTGGTGGACCTCGTTCCACTTGATCAGGTATTCGAGAATCGGGCAGGTGTTGGCCGGTTGCGAGAGAATCACGTGGGCGGTCGCCGGGACCGAGTGACCGTGGGGAACGACCGGCAGGTCGTAGGTCGAGGCGATGTTGCAGATCTTCACCACCTCGCTGATGCCGCCCGCCCAGTAGATATCCGGTTGCAGAATGTCGACCGAATGGGAATCCATCAGACCCTTTAACCCCCAGCGGGTGTACTGGTGCTCGCCGGAGGAGATCGCGACCGGCGAGTGCTGCCGGATCAAGGCGCAGCCTTCGCGCTCCTTGTCGGCCATCAGCGGCTCTTCGATCCAGCGCGGGTGATATTCGGCAAGCTGCCGGGCCATCGCGATCGCGTAAGGAACGCTCCAGCTCATCCAGGCGTCGAGCATAATGTCGACATCGTCGCCGACCGCTTCGCGCAGCGTCCGGGCAAGCTCGAGGTTCTTACGAATTCCCTCTCGCCCGTCGAGGTGTCCGTGCCGGAAGAACCATTTCGTGGCCTTGAACCCTCGCGACACGATCATCTTCGCGCGCTCGCGCACCAGCTCGGGCTCGAGTGAATAGCCGAGCGCGCTGGCGTAGGCCGGAACCTCCGCCCGGGTCGGCCCACCCAAAAGGCGGTAGACCGGAGCCCCGGCCCACTTTCCTTTGAGGTCCCAGAGCGCGCAGTCCAACGCGCTGATCGCCATCATCGCGACCCCGCCACGCCCGTGCACCTGCGAGCGGTACATCTTATCCCAGATCCGCTCGGTTGCCCGGGGATCCTCGCCGACGACGATCGGGGCGAGCTGGCGCGCGATCACCCGCGCCTGATCGGCGGTGATCGGTCCGCCCAGCCCGGTGACCCCCTCGTCGGTCTCCACTTCGACGAACCCAGACTCGATCCGATACTTTCCCTCGCCGATCTCCGGCGTGTTCGACGGCCCTTCGGCCTGATGCTCGGGATAGATGTCGATTGGTCGAACCAGTCGCTCCTCCCAGAACGTGCCGGGGAACTCCAGGACGCCTTCGAGCTGAAACACGTGAAGCCTGGTGATCTTCATGCCATCATCCCTTCCGCCAAGTTATCGCTTGAAATCAGCAATGAAAACGTCGAGCGCCCGGACTCAGCCAGCGATCCAGGCCGGCCCGCGCTCCTCGACGCGCCCTCGGGATACCTGAAGCCAGGTCGCGTTCGGCGTCGGCGCGCCCTCGAACGTCTCCGCGTCCGTCGCGGTCAAGAGTAACTGTTGCCCGGGCGCGACCGATGCCAGCACCCGCTGGCGTCGCGACGGATCGAGCTCCGAGAGAACGTCGTCGAGCAGGACGATCGGACGCTCGCCGGTCTGGTGATGAAGGTGCTCGGCCTCGGCCAGCTTCAAGGCAAGCGCGACCGTCCGCTGTTGGCCCCGCGATCCGAACGCGCTGACGTCGTGGCCGCCGAGCTGAAAGGTCAGGTCATCGCGGTGAGGACCAACCAGCGATACGCCCAGCTTCACTTCGCGGCTCCGCAGCTCGGCGAGCCGCGCCTCGAAGAGACTGGCGATGCCATCCGACGCCGCGCCGGGACCGACCTCGCCGTGGAAGACGCTACTCTTGTAGCCGACGGCCAGCGAATCGTCGTCTCCGCTTAGCTCGCCATAAGAGCGCCGGGAGGCTTCGCCCAGCGCCCGGATCGTCGCCAGTCGCTGGCCGACGATGTAGGATCCGGCGGTGATCATTTCGCGGTTCCAGAAGTGAATCTGATCCGACCCCGCTCCCTGATCGCGAATCGCGCGCAACAGGTGGTTTCGCTGGAGGACGACGCGATGATAGTGCGCCAGGCTACGGCAGTAGGCGCGGTCGGCTTGCGAGATCGTCACGTCCAGGTACCGGCGGCGCAGGTGGGGAGCGCCTTCGACGAGCTCGAGATCCTGGGGGGAGAACATCACCGCGGTCATGGTGCCGATCACGTCGATCGCCCGTCGCGGGACATCGTTGAGCTTGATGCGCTTCGTCAGGACGGGCGTTGGCGCTTCACCATCGTTCCGGCGCGGCTCCTCGCGCAGGATGATCTCGAGATCCTGCGGCTCGCCCCGTCGCTCGACCCGGGCCGCGATCCGGGTGAAGGCGAACGGATCGTCGGCCACGCCCCAGCTCAGGAGGTCGCGGTCCCCGCGCGCCCGAAACGAGCGCATCGTCGCGAAATAGAAGATCGCCTCGAGCAGGTTGCTCTTGCCCTGGGCGTTGTCTCCATAGACGATGGTCGTGTCCGGAGCGAGATCGAGATCGAGTCGCGCGTAATTCCGAAAGTGGGCGAGCGACAGGCGGCGAAGGTGCATGGGGCCTCGAATGACGTTGCGTACGGCGGGTATTATATCAGTCATTCCAATACCGAACAAGAAAGCGGTCGGGCATGGTAGAATCTGAACCAACCCAAGGAGGAAGGATGACTGATTCGCCCGATTTCCGCCAGGAACGCGACTCGATGGGGACGATGGCCGTTCCGGCGGCCGCGTACTATGGCGCGTCAACCCAGCGCGCCGTGTTGAACTTTCCAATCAGCGGCCTGGTCATGCCCAGGCGTTTCATTTGGGCGCTCGGAACGATCAAGCAGGCCGCGGCCGTGGTCAATCGCGAGCTCGGGCTGCTCGAGCCACCCATCGCCGACGCCATCGCCCGCGCCGCCCTCGAGGTGGCGGAGGGCCGGCTTGACGATCAGTTCCCAATCGACGTGTTTCAAACCGGATCGGGAACCTCCACCAATATGAACGCGAATGAAGTCATCGCGAATCGGGCGAGCGAGCTGCTGGGCGGCGAGCGGGGCGCGAAGCGGCTGGTCCACCCCAACGACCAGGTCAACCTCGGTCAATCGTCGAACGATGTGATCCCCTCGGCGATGCACCTGGCCGCGCTCGCGGCGCTGCGCGAGGATCTCCTCCCGGCGCTCGATCAGCTCCAGCGCGCGCTGCTGGAGAAGTCGCACGAATTCTGGGCGGTCATCAAGACCGGCCGCACCCACCTGCAGGACGCGACGCCGATCCGACTCGGGCAAGAGTTCCTCGGCTACGCCGGTCTGGCCGAACGGGCCGGAGCGCGGCTGTCTCGGGCCAAGGTCGAGCTCCAGGAGCTCGCGCTCGGCGGGACCGCGGTGGGAACCGGCATCAACACGCATCGGGAGTTCGCGGGGCGGGTCTGCGACTGGATCACCCGGGAAACCGGGATCCCGGTTCGGGAAACATCCAATCACTTTCAGGCCCAGAGCACCCTTGATGGCGTGGTCAGCTTCAGCGGAGCGGTCCGCTCCTCCGCCATCAGCTTGATGAAGATCGCGAACGACGTCCGGTTTCTCGCGTCGGGCCCGCGGGCCGGCCTGGGCGAGCTCGCGCTGCCGGAGGTCCAGCCCGGCAGCTCGATCATGCCGGGCAAGGTCAATCCGGTCATCGCCGAAGCGTTGATCCAGGTCGGCGCCCAGGTTCTGGCGAACGACGCGGCGATCGTCAGCGCTGGTCAATGGGGCTACTTCGAGCTCAATACGATGCTGCCGGTCGCGACCTTCAACCTGTTGCAAGAAATCACCTTGCTCGGCCGCGCAACCCACAACTTCACGGTGCGGTGCGTCGTCGGGATCAAGGCAACGACGCGCGGTCCCGAGCTCGTCGAGCGGGGACTCGCCATCGGCACCGCGCTGGCGCCGGTCATCGGCTACGACCGCGCCGCCGCCCTCGCGAAAGAAGCGGCGGCAACCGGCAAGACGATCCGCGAGGTCGCGCGCGAGCGAACCAACCTGAGCGAGCAACAGCTCAGCGAGCTCCTGAATCCGGAGAAGCTCGTCGAGCCCGGCCTGGGCGGTGGGCCGGCCGGCGGCTGAGCCGCGAGCGCGGGCGCATTGCCCGCCAGGATCCGGGCGCCCCGAGCGCGCGTCTCGATCCTGTTGGCGAAAGGGCGTGGCCGTACAGCACGAAGCGTCACGAATTTCCGAAGGTGGTGCCCAAGGGGCCGTAGGGCAGGGGGCGGCGGCGCGGTGGGGTGGGGGAGCTTGTCTCCTGCCCGTGCCCAGTCGGTCGGGGCAACCAGAACGGGCAGGAGACAAGCTCTCAGGAGTGGGCAGGAACATGTGTTCGCAAGAACAGGCACTAGGCAGCCTCCTGG
>JBOGTX010000736.1:0-1980 GCA_050695695.1 Chloroflexota bacterium | reverse complement strand
CTGCTGAGCCGTCCCCTGACCGCGAATTTCCGAGTTTCGACCGCCTGCGCGACCGCGCGCGGGAAGGAATGGAACGATTCCAGGTACCGGGCGTGGCGGTTGGCCTCCTCGTCGACGGCCACGCTCACGCCGCCGGCTTCGGCGTGACCAGCGTCGAGAACCCGCTCCCAATCGACGCCACGACGCTCTTCCAGATCGGCTCGATCACCAAGACGTTCACTGCGACCGCCGTCATGCGACTCGTCGAGGCAGGCAAGCTCGATCTCGACGTCCCGATCCGAGAGTATCTGAGCGACCTGAAGCTGGCCGACGACGACGCGACCCGGCGGGTCACCCTCCGCCACGCCCTGACCCACACCGGCGGCTGGGTCGGCGACTTCTTCGAGGACTGCGGGCCGGGTGACGATGCCCTGGAGAAAATGGTCGCGAAAATGGCCGGCCTCGAGCAGCTCACTCCACTGGGCGAGGTGTGGTCCTACAACAACG
This sequence comes from Chloroflexota bacterium, assembly GCA_050695695.1. Lineage (GTDB taxonomy): Bacteria > Chloroflexota > UBA6077 > FW602-bin22 > CADDYW01 > JAJPKB01. The sequence goes on along the minus strand of JBOGTX010000736.1, from coordinate 1,494 downwards.
TCGCCTTCTGCCTGGCGGGACGCGCGATCGAGGTGGCGACCGGCCTCACTTTTCAGCGGGCTATCCAGGAGCTCCTGCTCGACCCGCTCGGGATGACCCGAACGTTCTTCTTCCCGGAGCAGGCGATCACCTACCGGTGCTCAGTCGGGCACGTCGTCCTCGACGAGGGTCCACGGGTCAACCGTCCCTGGACGCTGTCGCGATCGACCCACCCGTTCGCCGGCCTGATCTCTTGCGCGGCCGACCTGCTGACGTGGGCGCGCTTCCACCTTGGCGATGGGACGACCGAGGACGGCACGCGCCTCCTGAAACCCGAGTCGCTCGCCCAGATGCAGGCGCCGACGGTCCCGGCCGGTTCGCTGGCCGACGCGGTTGGCATCACCTGGCAGGTCACCGACGTGGGGGGCGCGCGAACGGTGGGCCACGGCGGCGTTTGGCAAAGCCAGATGTCGGCGTTTCGGATGGTGCCTGACCGCGCCGGGGCGGTCGTCGTCCTGACGAATTCACACCTGGGGGCCCAGCTCCATGGCGAGTTGGCGAGCTGGGCATACCAGGAGTATTTCGGCATCACGCCGTCGCCGGTCGTCCACCGAATGCTGAGCGAGAGTGAGCTGGCCGGCTACGCCGGCACGTACCGGGCGGCGCTCGACGACGTGTCGCTGGAGATCCGAGACGGCCAGCTCGTGCTGGGAGTGACCCGGCGAGCAGACATCGTCGGGTCCCGGCCGAGGCAGCCGATTCCACCGCCGGTGCGCCTGGCCTTCGTGGGAGAAGATCGGGTGGTCGGCCTCGACGTGCCGTCGAAAGGGGCGCGGGGCGAGTTTCTGCGGCATGCCAATGGCAGTCTTGCCTGGTTTCGCTGGGGTGGCCGGATTCACGCGCCGGCCGGCTGAGCCTTGACCTTCGCAGAAGGTTCATTCTGCGAAGGTAGGGCGAGCCAGTCCGGATCATGCCCGGTCCGGATCGGTCGGGAGGGCTGGCATTGGGCAACACCATCAAGACCACGCTGCTGCTCGCGGGGCTGACCGGGCTCTTGCTGGTCGTCGGCCAGGCGATCGGCGGCACCACCGGCCTGACGATCGCGTTGGTCCTCGCCGGACTCACCACCCCGCTGATGATCTTCCTGGCGCCGCTCGCGGCGGTGCTGATTCAGCTCGCCACCCCGCGATCACGGGACTATCGCGCGGACGCGGTCGGCGCCCAGATCACCGGAGAGCCACTGGCCCTCGCCAACACGCTGGAACGCCTCGAACGCCGGTTGGGAGGTGGGCCCGGCAGGAGTCGAACCCGCAACGTTGCGCTTAAAAGGCGCCTGCTCTGCCATTGAGCTACGAGCCCAGAGAAAATCCGCGGCGACGCCCATGACTTGAGGCATTCCCGGGAGATCGACAGGCTCATTATACCATAACTACAATATTATGTTAACTTAAGGTCCGCTAGCTCCAGCTGACGCCGAGGGCACGATCGCCCCGAAGCAAGACGTTTGGACCACGA
>JBOGTX010000735.1:0-3158 GCA_050695695.1 Chloroflexota bacterium | reverse complement strand
CTCCAGCACCTGACGGAAGGCGTAGCGCGTGAACAGCCGCTCCGAGGCGCAGATCGGCACCCGCGTCTCGTGGACCAGCCGCGCCAGGTCGTCGACCGGGTCGGTGGTGAGCGCGTCCTCGAACCAGATAATGTCATACGGCTCGAGCGCCCGGGCAATTCGGATGGCCGCGGGCAGGTTCCAACGTGAGTGGAGCTCGATCGCGATCTCCATGCGATCGCCGACCGCCTCGCGAATCTTCCGCACCGGCTCGAGTCCGCGCCGGAGCTGCTCGGGGGTGATGTGCTGGCCGACGGTGTAGTAGTCGCGCGGGACGTGGAGGCTGTTCCGGGTATCCGGCGCGGCGAGGCGGGGCGACGACGCGAACTCGTCGAACGGCCAGATCTTCATCGTCGAGATCCCCTCGCCCAGCAGGTCTTCGGCCAGCTCGCCGGCCCGCTCCAGGAACGCGGTGTAATCGTCGATCGCGCCGTACGTCGCGCAGGTGTTGTAGGTCTTGATCCGATCGCGGACCCGGCCACCGAGGAGGTTGTAGATCGGCTGGCCGGCGGCCTGGCCGGCGATGTCCCAGAGCGCGATGTCGAGGGCCGAGATCGCCCGCATCTCGGCGCCGGCGTAACCGTAGTAGTTGGTGATGTGAAACAGGTTGTGCCAGTGCCGCTCGATCTCCAGCGGATCTTCGCCGAGCAGCACCGGCGCCGCGACGTCGTGGACCACTCCGGCGACGGCGCTCGGAACGTAATAGGTCTCTCCCAGACCTGTAAGACCGTCACTGGTGTGGACCTGGACCCAGAGCGTCCGCGGATGCTCCGCCAGGCGAATGGTCTCGATCTTCGTGATGCGCATGCCTTCTCACCCCCGAGCCAGCGTCGCGACGCGTTGCCGACGATACTACACGATTCGCGATGGCTGGGCACCTCGGACTACGGCCCCTGGTTGCTGACGACAAACGGCAGATACACGTGAAAGCTCGGCGCGGGCGTCGCGGTCGCAGTTGGTGTGACGACCGGGGTGACCGTCGGCGTGGCCGTCGCGGTCACGGTTGATGTGACGACGGGCGTGCTCGTCGGCGTCGGTGTGGTGCCGGTCGACGACGGATCATAGGTCAGGGCGTTCACGCGCGTTCCCCAGAGATTGAACGGATAGGCCGCGTACTCGCCCAGGGTCCAGAAGGTCGTTCCGTTCGGGTCAAGCGCGATCGCCGAGTAGTCGCCCCAGCGATTTCGGCCGCTCGGGTCATCGTAGACGTAGGAGTAGCCACCCGCCGTGACGCGAAGCGGCGGATCCATCGTCGTCAGCGGCGCGGTCCCTGCCCGGCTATCCTCGCAGATGCTCGCGGGGGTCACGGAATCGGAGCAGAGAAACACGACCATCACGTCTCCCGAGGAGTCGACGCTCACCGAGGGATAGAAGCCGTTGGCGTTGGCCCAGCCGGCGTAATTGTCGGCGAGGAGCGCGACCACGCCGTACCCGGGGCTGATCGTGAATAGCCGTGGAATGTCCACCACACCATAGCCGAAATTGGCGGCGGTGGTCAGCGCACCGTAGAGAATGCCATTCTGCTGGATGACCTGCTGCATGCGATTATCGCCGGGGTCCAGCGGCTGGGCGCCGCCGGGCTGAGTCGCGTCAATCGGAACGTCATACGGCGAGACGGCGAGCGTTGCGCGCCGGAGCGTCGGTGCCGTGAGCGGGTTCAAGACCTCCCAGACCGAGATCGCGCTCCCGCCAAGGGGCGCGGCGCTCAGCAGATACTCCGCCGAGGGCACCGTGAGGTTGACCGCGGGTTGGAGCGCCATGGCGGGCGTCCCGTCAGCGTTGAGCATGCCGGTGAAGTCCACCCAACCCGAAAGGGAGCCGGTCTCCAGGCCCAGCTTGTTGATGACCCGCACCTTGCTGTACGCGAAGGCGCCAGTATACCAATTGAACTGGTTCGTCGAAATGTAAACCGCCTGATTATCGAATCCCAGCATCGGGTAATCGCTGATGTTCGCGGTTTGAATCGAGCCATCGACGGTGGCATCCAACGCGGACACCCACCAGGGCAGGGTTGGGTCAGTCGTCTGGCTCGCGGCAACGCACTCCCAGGCCTGGCCGGTCGCGAAATCCAGCGCGTCGACCACGAACAGCCAGCGTCCGCCAAAGCTGTCCCATTGGACACGCGGGTCCGAGAACTGCACGTTGGCATCGTCGCTATTGAGAAACGCCGGGGCGAAGAAGGAGGAAAAGGTCCAGGTACCGGTCACCGCGCCGTTCCAGATGGCGCGGGTCTGGATCTCGTCGTTGGCGGCGTCGACGATCGACCCGCCGTTGCTGGCGATCGCGCCGTCGGAAGGAACGTAAGGATTGGTCAACGCATTCTCGTCGATGCCCTCGGCGCTGGCCACCAGCGATACGGGCTGGCTCGCGTCGCTCGCTCCCGCGGTGAGACTCGCGATGGGCGCGTTCTTCGTCGCGGGCGCCAGCGCGCGGTCGAGGCGCGGCATGGTCGCGGCCTCGCTAGCCCGCCGCTTCCCCAGCTCGATGGCGCTTACCGTCAGGTGCGAGGGCGCGATTCGGGTGTCAGGGGTTGGTTGCGATGCTGGCCGATGGGCCGGGTCGAAGCGGCCAGCCTTGACCGTCTCGCTACTGATCGCCCCTCCGGCCGTGGCGCTGAATCTCGACACGGTTGGTGGGTCGGTGCGGGCGAGCGCCGGAGAGATCGATAGGACCGCGATGGATAGGACGAGGGCAACGCAGAAGAAGAGACGTGCCATGGATCCCGTGCCTCCAGCCAGGCGTAAGAATAAGAATGGGGTTCCAATTCGTGGGGCAGGCCGACCGGGGGAGAATTCGCACGACAAGGCCGGCGAGCAACTCCCACCACTACTTCCGCATCGGTCGCCGAACTGCGACCGGCGCTGATGGCGCAGCCAGACCGATCCGACGCTCATCAGCAGCGATCGCGTGGAACCGAGCCGACCTCGGGCCCATCGATTCCGGCAATCGTAGCCCGGGTGGACGCATGTTGATAGAACAGTCCTACCAGCCGGGCACGTGAATTCATGCACGCGCCCGATGGATTTCTTCTCGAATCGCCGGCCTTCAGGCCGTCGATGGGCTCCGCTCTCGATGGTTGACCTCCGTGCCTAACTCAGGGGTCCTGGCAGGCCGAAGCC
>JBOGTX010000734.1:0-3260 GCA_050695695.1 Chloroflexota bacterium | reverse complement strand
GTGGACAAGATCGTCGGCCCAGGAAACATCTTCGTCGCGCTTGCTAAGCGCCAGGTCTTCGGCGTGGTTGGCATCGATCAGATCGCCGGCCCCACCGAGACGCTTCTGGTGGCCGACGACAGCGCCTCGCCGACCGCCCTCGCCGCCGACCTGCTGGCCCAGGCCGAGCACGATCCGATGGCGACGGCCCTGCTGATCACCGACGACGCCGGCGTCGCCCAGGCGGTCGCGCTGGAAGTCGAGCGACAGGTCCCATTGCTTCCCCGGCAGGAGATCATTCGCGAATCCCTGCGAACCCGCGGCGCGGCGGTGGTGGCGCCGTCGATCGAGGTCGCGATCGAGCTGGCCAACGAGTTCGCGCCGGAGCACCTCTGTCTGACGATCCGCGATGCCTGGTCCGCCCTGCCCCGGGTCCGCAACGCCGGAGGCATTTTTCTTGGCGAGCGCTCGATCGAGGCGATCGGCGATTACACCGCCGGGCCGAGCCACGTCATGCCGACCGGGGGGAGTGCGCGGTTCGCGTCGCCGCTGAGCGCCTTCGACTTCTTGAAGCTGTCGAGCGTCTTCGACGTCTCACCGGGCGTGTTCCGGAAGATCAGCTCCGCCGCGGTCGCCCTCGCCGAATCGGAGGGCCTGGAGGGGCACGCGGCGGCCATCCGTTTGCGACAGGGGGATTGTTCCGGATAGCGATGGCACAGATTCGTTCCGACGCGCGGCACCTGTTGCGGCGCGACGCCGATCTCCTCGAGGCCTATCCCGCGCCCGAGCCGCTCGATCAGTTCGCGGCGCGCCTTGGCGTCGCGCCAGGCGACGTCGACAAGCTCGACCAGAACGAGAACCCCTACGGCTGCTCGCCGCGTGTGAGAGACGCGTTAGGGCGCTATGACTGGCTTCACGTCTATCCAGATCCGTTGCACCGCGAGCTGCGCGCTCGACTGGGCGACTACGCCGGGCTGCCTTCCGAGCGGATCATCGTCGGCAACGGCTCGGACGAGCTGATCGAGCTGATTCTCCACCTCTTCGTCGAGCCTGGCGACGGCGTTCTGAGCGCCGCGCCGACCTTTGGCTACTACGCGACCGCGGCCCAGGCGGTGGGTGCCGATTACCGGCTCGTGCCGCGTGGCCTCCGATTCGAGGTGGATGTCGGCTCCATGATCGCGGCGGTGAACGCGCGGACCAAGGTCGTGTTCCTGGCATCGCCAAACAACCCCACCGGCAACCTTACTCCGATCGGCACGATCGAGCGGCTGCTCGCGCTGGACGTGGTCGTGGTCGTCGACGAGGCCTACTTCGAGTTCGCCGGCCAGTCGGCGGTCGGGCTCGCCGTGGCGGGGGCCGAGAACCTGATCGTGCTCCGAACCTTCAGCAAGTGGGCTGGCCTGGCCGGCCTGCGCCTTGGCTACGGCATCTTTCCGTCGTCCCTCGTGCCGGCCGCCCTCAGCCTGAAGCCGCCGTACAGCGTCAGTCAGGCGGCCGAGATCGCGGGCATCGCTTCGTTAGTTGACCTCGCGTATCTTCGGGCGAACGTCGAGCGGATCCTGAGCGAGCGCCGACGTTTGTCCGACGGCCTCGCCGCCACCGGCTTCCTGATCCCCCATCCGTCGGACGCCAACTTCGTCCTCTGCGACGTCGTCGGAAAGTCCGCGGCGGAGATCCAGGCGGCGCTCGCCCAGCGCGCGATCCTGGTTCGACGCTACGGCGGTCCGCGCCTCGAGAACAGCCTGCGCATCTCGGTCGGGCGGCCCGAACAGACCGATCGGGTCCTGGCGATCCTGCGGGAGCTACGCTGATGACGACCGTCCAGCCACGGCGGGCCCACCTGGAACGCGCGACCCGCGAGACCCGGATCGCGGTCGATCTCGACGTCGACGGCTCCGGCGCGGCGTCGATCCACACCGGCATCGGGTTCCTCGATCATCTCTGGGATGCCGTCGCCCGGCATGGATTATTCGACATAACTGTGAAGGCCGAAGGCGACCTGGGCGTCGACTCTCATCATACCGCCGAGGACGTCGCGATCCTCCTCGGGCGAGCCCTCGATCAGGCATTGGCCGACCGAAGGGGGATCGTTCGGATCGCCCACGCCTACGCCCCGCTCGACGAAGCGCTGGCCCTCGCGGTGATCGACGTGAGCGGCCGCGGGCACGGCGAGATCGACGCGCCGATCGCCGAGCCCATGCTCGGAGCGCTGGATTCCGACCTCGTCCGGCACATGCTGGTGTCGTTTGCCGTCGAGGCCCGCCTCACCCTGCACGCCAGGGTGCTGGCCGGTCAAAATGGCCATCACCGTGCCGAGGCGCTGTACAAAGCCTTCGCGCGTGCCCTCGACGGCGCGACGCGTTTGGATCCCCGCCTGGGCGACGTGGTGCCGAGCACGAAGGGAACGCTTGGCTAGCAGATTGCCCGCTCCACGGAGACGTCGTAGCTGAAATCCTCGATGACCGGATTCGCGAGCAGACGTCGACACATCTCTCCGACGACCGATTCCGCCGCCGCCCGATCGGGGGCGTCGAGGCGGAGCTCGAAAAATTTTCCGGCGCGAACGCTCGCCACGTCGGCGAAGCCAAGCTGGTGCAGGCCGCCCTTGATCGCAAGTCCCTGAGGATCATTGACCGCCGGCTTCAAGATGACCCGAACCCGGGCAATCCACGTCGTCACGGCGCGCTCCGGGGCAGCGGCGCCCCGACGATTCGCCGATAGGCATCGCGGTATTTTTGACGTGTCCGATCGACGACGTCGGGAGGGAGCGCGGGGGCGGGCGGAGCCTTGTCCCAGCCGCTGGCGGTCAGCCAGTCGCGCACGAACTGCTTGTCGAAGCTGGGCTGTTCGCGCCCTGGCTCGTACTGCTCTAAATCCCAGTAACGCGATGAGTCCGGAGTGAGCAGCTCGTCGATCAGAATCAAGCGCCCGTCGAGCATCCCGAACTCCAGCTTGGTGTCGGCCAGGATCAACCCTCGGGCGCGCGCGACGTCGTGGGCGAATCGGTAGAGCTTGAGCGAGACGTCGACGATCCGATCCGTCAGATCCGCCCCGACGATCGCGGCCATCTGCTCGACGCTGATGTTCTGGTCGTGCCCGCTCGACGCCTTCGTCGCCGGGGTGAAGATCGGCCCGGGGAGGCGTTGATTCCAGGCGAGCCCGGGCGGCAGGCTTTGCCCGCAAACCGTCCGCGATTGCCGATATTCCGCCCAGGCTGACCCCGCCAGATAACCACGCACCACGCACTCGACGTCGAGTCGCCGCGTCGTCCGAACCAGCAT
>JBOGTX010000733.1:0-3591 GCA_050695695.1 Chloroflexota bacterium | reverse complement strand
GTGCTACCATGAAGTTCCGGGACCTATTCGTCGATCGATATCCATGTTGAGCGGGCAAAGCGGAGATTTGAACCATGTTGACAGATTTCATCAACGCGGCAATGCATCATGCCCGGTATGAGATCTTCGAAGATGGCACGTACTACGGCGAGATCCCGGGCCTCCGGGGCGTCTATGCCAATGAGCCCACGTTGGAGTCAACGCGCGACGAGTTGCGTAGCGCCCTGGAAGACTGGATCCTATTTCGCCTGACCAACGGCTTTCCGATTCCCCCGATCGATGGGATTGACCTTACCGTGTCGAAAGTGGCTTGCTGCCTCGCGTTGGCCCAATAAGTCGCCGATCGTTGATCCGCTACCTTCGACAACTGGGCTTTTCGGGGCCCTTTCCTGGACGGCGTCACGAGTTCATGGTCCGTGGCGAGCTCACCCCGATCATCCCAAATCCGCATGGACAGGATATCGGAATTCCCCTACTGAACCGGGTGCTACAGCAGGCAAACATTAGCCACGACGAATGGGAATCACTCTGAAAAATCTCCATCAAGACCTGGGCTTCGCAACACCGCACGTTGCCGAGTCCGGGTCTTGATGGAGATTCAAAATCACCCTCAATACGGCCGCTGACGAACCTCGATCTGGCCGGCGCGCTCGCGAACGTCGAAGCTGATTTCCGGAGCCGAGGCCGGACCGTTGATGACCGCGCCGTCGGCCAGGTTGAACCGCGAGCCGTGACAGTGACAGACGATCGACGAGTCTTCCAGCTGGCCTTCGCTCAGCGAGCATCCCCAGTGGGTGCAGGTGTTGCCCAGCGCGAACACCTGACCATCCACCCGCGTCAGCAAGACGCCCATGTCGCCCGCGCGCGCCTCGCGGAGCTCGCCCTCGCCAAGCGAGGTGGTCGCGAGGACCGGAGTGAATTCGGTCGGCCCGTGGGTCCAAGCCTGACGATTGACCAGGGTGCCAAGGTGATAAACCATGCGCCCGCCAAGGTCGGACGAGACGACCAGCAGTCCGTACCCCAGCGTCGCGAGCGGAATCGCCCCGGCGCGGTTGAGCTGGCCTCGTCGGACGAGCGAGCCGGCGTAGGCGAGAACGGCGGCACCGTTCAAGAGCGCGTGGGTCATGCCGACCCGGCGCTGCTCACCTTCGATCTCGCTGAAGTCGGCCAGACCGGCGACGGCGGCGGCGATGGCGCCGCTCAGGCCGATTGCCGTCAGCAGGTCGCCGAATTTCGATGATCGACGGTCGCCGGTCAGCAGGCCGAGGTAATCAAGGGCGATCGCGGTGGTAAAGGCCCCGACCGGCAGGTCGGTGATCGCGGCGTGAAACGGATGGCCGAGCCAGACGCCGTTCAGAAAATTGCGAATCTTGAGGCCAGTTTCCCCCTGACTGGCGAAGACGCTTTGAACCGCGTGCTGAACCGGCGCGGCGATCTGATCGATATAGCTTGGGCGCCCAAAGAGGCGGTCGAGCTCGACCGGGATGGTTGCCATCGCTGCCTCCTAACTCTATTGATGGAGGCGAGCGCGCAAGAGCAATGCCAGGGGGCGATCAGCGATTGAGCAGGAAGGTGGCGGCGCCCTCGAAGTAGCGCATGAACTCGCCCTGGGCGAGCGGCGGCAGGCCGGTCTCCCGCACCGCGGCGGCCATCTGGCGGAGCCAGGCATCGCGCGCGCCCTGATCGATCGCGAACGGCAGGTGCCGCATGCGCAGGCGCGGATGCCCGCGCTCGTCGAGATAGGTCCGAGGACCACCGAAATACTGAATGAGGAACAAGGTGAGATGACGCTTGGAAGGCGCGAGATCCTCCGGATACATCGGTCGAAGGATCGGGTCGGTTTCGACCCCCTCGTAAAACCGGTCGACCAATCTGGTGAACGTCGACTCGCCGCCAAGCGCCTCGTACATCGTCACGGTGTCAGTGATCCTGGTAAGTATGTCCGACGAAGATGTCGCGCTTCAGTCCCATCGCGCGCTCGGTCCAGCGGGCCGTCGGATCGTGGCGGGCCGCGATCGCCTCGCCGGCCTGCATCAGTTGCGCGCTCAGCTCGTCAGCATAGTGTACCACGATCGCCTCGCGGGTATAGGGCTCGCGCGCCGCCCCGTGCTCGAGGGTGCCGTGATGACTCGCCACGATGTGGAGGAGGTGGCGCGCCAGGTCAGTTGGCGCCCGAACGGTGTCGCAGGCCACCTTCACCCGATGGAAGCCGGTGAGAATGTGCCCGTAGAGCCGACCTTCGTCGGTCGCCCCGAAGGTCGTGCCGACCTCGTACGTGTCGAGCTTTCCGACGTCGTGCAGCAGCGCGCCGGCGATCACCAGGTCTCGATCCGGACCGGGAATCGCCCGGACGATCGCGTCGCAAAGCTGGGCGACTTCGAGCGAGTGCTCGAGGAGACCGCCGAGCCAGGCGTGGTGCAGCGCCTCGGCGGCCGGCCACTCCGAAAAGCGGTCGAGCTCCGGATCGAGGGCCGCGCGCACGACCTCGCCCACCGGCGGACCCAGCGAGTCGACGAGCCGGCGTAGCTCGTCGACCAGCGGTCCCGGGTCGCGCCGCGAGCGGCGGAGGAAATCCGTCGGCGCGTACTCGTCGTCGCGGGCGCAACGGACCTTCTCGATCGTCAGCTCGAGACCTTCGCCGTGGTACGCTTTGCCAACCAGTCCACGGACCTTCACGACCCGTCCCGACGCGAGAACCTCGCGCGATGCCTCGACGTTATCCCAGGCGACGGCGTCGACGGTTCCGGTCGCGTCGCGTAGCCGCGCGCGCAGGAACGGCGTGCCATCGCGCCGTTGAGCGGGACGCGCGTCGACGACGGCGTAAAAGCCCTCGATTTTCCGTCCGACGTTGAAGTCGGCCACCTGCATCGACATGGGGACCTCGGGGTTCCAGCCTTTGGATTCGTCGTTGAGTAAAATAACGGCAGAGCGCCTGCCCGTCAATCCGCGGCAGGCATCGTGCTATAATTCTTATTCAACCCTAATCCTGGAGCAAACCGGTGTTCGATCCTTTTCGCCGATTCGGTGGCGCGGTCAAGCGGACCCGCGACGCGGTGTTCGGGCAGGTCTCCGATCTGTTCGACCGCCGCCAGCTCGACGACGATCTCTGGGACGAGCTCGAGGAGCTCTTGATCCGCGCCGACGTTGGCGTTCCCACCACCGGCTTCATCATCGATTCGCTCAAGGACCGGGTACGCCAGGAGCGGATCAAGGAAGGCCCCCCGGCGCGCGAGGCGCTGAAGCAGGTCTTGACCGGCATCCTGGACGCCGAGGGTGGTTACGGGGCGATGGATGTGCCGACCGGCGAGCTGACGACGATCCTGGTCGTGGGCGTGAACGGCGTGGGCAAGACGACCAACATCGCCAAGCTCGCGAAGTACCTGGAAGATCGGGGTCGCGATTGTCTGCTCGCGGCGGCGGATACCTTCCGCGCCGCGGCGATCGATCAGTTGAAGATCTGGGGCGAGCGTGCCAACGTGCCCGTGGTGGCGCACCAGCCGGGCGCGGATCCTGGCGCGGTGGTCTACGACGCCTGGGAGGCCGCGAGCGCCCGCCACGCGGACGTGCTGCTGGTCGACACGGCCGGCCGCC
>JBOGTX010000732.1:0-7309 GCA_050695695.1 Chloroflexota bacterium | reverse complement strand
TCGTGGACGAGGTTAGCGACCTCGGCGACGTAGTGCGAAAGGTCGGTCAATTGACGAAGCTGATCGTCCGCGAGACAGGCGTACCCCAGCTTTAGTTGAAGATTGGGGATGATCGAGCAGAGGTTGGCGTTGCCAGTGCGCTCCCCGTAGCCGTTGATCGTGCCCTGGACCTGCCGCGCGCCGGCCCGCACCCCGGCCAGGGTGTTGGCGACCGCCAGCTCACCGTCGTTGTGGGTGTGAATGCCAATCCGCCAGTCTGGAAACCGCGCGACGACCGCGCGCGTGATCTCGAAGACCTCGTCCGGAAGCGCTCCGCCGTTGGTATCGCAGAGCACCAGCCAGCCGGCACCCGCCTCGCCTGCCGCTTCGAGGGTTAACAGCGCGTAGGCGGAGTTATCCTTGTACCCGTCGAAGAAGTGCTCGGCGTCGTAGATCACCTCGCGGCCGGCGCCCTTCAGGTAACCGATCGAGTCGGAGATCATGCGAAGGTTCTCTTCAGGAGTCGTCCCGAGCACTTTGTCGACCTGGAGCAGCCAGCTCTTGCTCAAGATGCAGACGCAGGGCGTCGACACGTCGGTGAGGGCGGTGAGATTGGCATCGGGGGTGGCCTGATTCGGCCGGCGGGTGCTGCCGAACGCCACCAGCTTTGCCTGCTTGAGCGCCAGCTCGCCGACCCGCGAGAAGAACTCAACATCCTTCGGGTTCGAGCCGGGATAGCCACCTTCGATGTAGTGAATCCCAGTCTCGTCCAGCCGACGGGCGATCTTCAGCTTGTCTTCCACCGACAGCGAGATAGCTTCTCGCTGGGTACCGTCCCGAAGGGTCGTATCGTAGATCGAAACCTGGCGCTCCATCGTGGTCAACTCCGTGAAATTCGGTTCGCGATCTGGTCACCCATCTCGCGCGTTCCAACCACTCGCGTGTTCGCCGAGCCAATGTCCTCGGTGCGGAATCCGTCGTCGAGCACCCGTTGCACCGCGCGCTCGACCGCGGCGGCCTCGGAAAACAGGTCAAGGCTGTAGCGGAGGAGCATGGCGACGCTGAGGATCGCCGCGATCGGGTTCGCCAGATCTTTCCCGGCGAGCGGGGGCGCCGAGCCGTGGATCGGCTCGTACATCCCCATCTTGCCGGCGCCCAGGCTTGCCGACGGTAGCATGCCCATCGATCCCGCGAGGACCGACGCCTCGTCGGTCAAAATGTCGCCAAAGGTGTTCTCGGTCACCAGGACGTCGAACTGGGCGGGCTGCTTCACCAGTTGCATCGCGCAGTTATCGACCAGAACGTGCTCGAGAGTGATATCGGGATTGCGCGCCCCGACCTCGCCCGCCACCTCGCGCCAGAGCCGCGACGTCGAGAGCACGTTCTGCTTGTCGACCGAGGTCACCTTTTTGCGGCGAGGCCGGGCGAGGTCGCAGGCCGCCTGAACGACCCGCTCGACCTCCTCCTCGGCGTACGCCATCGTATCGACGGCCTCGCGTCCGCGCGGCCCGTCGAAGCGTCTGCTCGGCTGCCCAAAATACAGGCCACCGGTCAGCTCGCGAACGACGATCAAATCGACGCCGCGCACGATGTCGGGCTTCAACGTCGACGAGTCGACCAGGCAGTCGTACAGCTTGACCGGGCGCAGGTTCGCGTAGAGACCGAGGCCCTTGCGCAGCGCGAGCAGGCCCTGCTCGGGCCGAACCGCGGCGCGCGGATCGTCCCATTTCGGTCCGCCAATCGCGCCAAAGAGCACCGCGGCGCTCCGCCGACACAGCTCCAGCGACTCGTCGGGGAGCGCGCTTCCGGTCTGGTCGATCGCCACGCCGCCGACCAGCGCCGATGGGAACGAAAACTGGTGGCCGTAGGTTTCGGCCACCACTTTCAAGACTTTCTCCGCCTCGGCGGTCACCTCGCCACCGATGCCGTCTCCGGGGAGGACGGCGATTTGTGCCTGCAATGAAGAGTCTCCTTTTTAAGCTTGCAATGAACAGTCTCCTTCATTACCGCGCGGCCAGGGCCGGGACGGCTGGCTCTCGGGTCGCCGCGATCAGCTTGTTCAGGGCGTTGACGTAGGCCCGCGTGCTCGCCACGATCACGTCGGTATCGGCGCCGCGGCCGCCGTAGACCCGACCAGCCGCCTCGATGCGGATTGTCACCTCGCCGATCGCGTCCAGCCCGGCGGTGACCGATTGGACCGAGTACTCGATCAGGCGGTTCTCGACCTCGATCAAACGGTTCACCGCCTTGTAGACCGCGTCGACCGGACCGGTGCCGGTCGCGGAATCACAGAAGATGGTCCCATCCGGTCCGATCAGGCGCACCGTCGCGGTCGGAATGCTGTGATCGCCGCAGGACACCTGGACGTGATCCACTCGGTAGATCTCGGCCGGCATGCGAACCTCATCGCTGATGATCATCGCCAGGTCCTGGTCCGACACGACCTTCTTCTTGTCGGCCACGTCCTTGAAGCGCGCGAACGCGCGATCGAGATCCTCGGTGGACAACCGATAGCCCAGCTCTTCGAGGCGGGTCTTGAAGGCGTGGCGGCCGCTCAGCTTGCCCAGGACCAGCGTGCTGCCAGTCAAGCCGACGTCGTGCGGATCCATGATCTCGAACGTCGTGCGCTCCTTCAGGATACCATCCTGATGGATGCCCGACGCGTGAGCGAACGCGTTCGCGCCAACCACCGCCTTGTTCGGCTGGACCATCATGCCGGTGTAGCTCGAGACCATGCGACTGGTGTTGTAGAGCAGCGTGGTATCGATCCGCGAGTCGACCCCAAAATAGTCGGGGCGCGTGCGCAGCGCCATCACCACTTCTTCGAGCGAGCAGTTGCCGGCGCGCTCGCCGATGCCGTTGATCGTACACTCGATCTGGCGCGCCCCCCGCTTCACCGCGGTCAGGCTGTTGGCCACCGCCATGCCCAGGTCGTCGTGGCAGTGGGTCGAGAAGACCACGCGATCGGCCCCTGGCACCTTTTCGATCAAATAGGCGATCAGGTTGCCGAACTCCTCCGGCACGGCATAGCCGACGGTATCCGGGATATTCAGCGTCGTCGCGCCGGCCTCGATCGCGATCTTCAGGATCTCGAGCAGAAACTCCGGCTCGGAACGCGTCGCGTCCATCGGCGAGAACTCGACGTTCGAGACGTACCCTTTGGCCCGGCGGACCATCGCGCCGGTGATCTCGAGGACCTCGGAGCGCCCCTTGCGAATCTGGTGGGCGAGGTGGATGTCCGACGACGAGATGAAGACGTGGATCCGGGGATCCGCGGCATCCTTGAGGGCTTCGCCGGCGCGGTCGATATCCGCCGGCACCGCCCGGGCGAGCCCGCAAATCGTCGCCCCGCGCACTTCGCGAGCGATCCGGCCCACCGCTGCGAAGTCGCCGAGCGACGTGATCGGAAAGCCGGCTTCGATCACGTCCACCCCCAGACGCTCGAGCTGATGCGCGATGTCAACTTTCTCGTCGACGGTCAGGGATGCGCCGGGCGATTGCTCGCCATCGCGCAAAGTCGTATCGAAGATAATGACTCGATCCATTTCCTACCTCGCTCCCGCGATAAACGTCAAACCCGCGTCATTTGCCCTTCAGCCAGGGCATCATCGCGCGCAACTGCTTGCCGACGACTTCCAGCTCGTGGTTGGCGTCTTGATTGCGCATCGCGTAGAAGTTCGGGCGCCCCGCCTGGTTCTCGAGAATCCAGTTTCGCGCCCAGGTACCGCTGCGAATGTTGCGCAGGACCTCGCGCATCGATTCGCGGACGTGTTCGTCGATCACCTTTGGTCCCGAGGTGTAATCGCCGTACTCGGCGGTATCGCTGACCGAGTAGCGCATGTAGGTCAGTCCACCCTGATAGATCAGGTCGACGATCAGCTTGAGCTCGTGACAGCACTCGAAGTAGGCGAGCTCGGCCGGATAGCCGGCTTCGACCAGCGTCTCGAACGCCGTCTTCACCAGCGCGCTGATGCCGCCACAGAGCACCGACTGCTCGCCGAAAAGATCGGTTTCGGTCTCATCCTTGAAGGTCGTCTCGATGACCCCGGCGCTGGTCGCGCCGATTCCCTTCGCGTAGGCCAGCGCGTCTTCGCGGGCGTGACCGGACGCGTTCTGTTGGATCGCGATCAGCGCCGGCGTCCCGGCGCCCTCGGTAAAGATACGCCGCACGATGTGTCCGGGCCCCTTCGGGGCCACCATGCTCACGTCGACCTCGGCCGACGGCACGATCTGATTGAAGTGGATGTTGAAGCCGTGCGCGAACATCAGCGTCTTACCGGGGCGCATAGCGGGACGAATCGCCCGATCGTAGAGCTCCTTTTGGGTCTGGTCGGGCACCAGCATCATAATCAAGTCGCCGGCTTGCGCGGCGTCCTCGACCGTGCCGACCTCGAGGCCCGCCTGCTGGGCTACTTCCCAGGAACGGCTCCCCTTGTAAAGCCCGACGATCACGTCAAGGCCGCTGTCCTTGAGGTTGAGGGCGTGGGCATGGCCCTGGCTCCCGTACCCGATGATCGCGATCTTCCGGCCCTTCAACCGGCCAAGATCCGCGTCCGCATCGTAAAAAATCGTAACCGCCACGACATGCTCCTAGTTGATGGTGTGATGGGTATGTAGTGCATCATGAGGCATCCCGAGTCCTGGGGTTGGGGGCCGGGGGGGACCTCTCCCTCAGTCCCTTCTCTACCCCCTGACCCCCTTCTCCAGGGGGAACCTTCGTCGCGGGGAGGGAAGCTTGGGGGTGGCGACGGGTGCCCGGTGCGGGCATCACTGACAAGGGGACCTGTTGGTTCTCTCCACCAGTCACCGGTCCCAAGCTCCTCTCCCCGCGCCGGGGAGAGGCTGGGAGAGAGGTCTCCTCGGCGTCGCGCGGATAATTCGGAATGCTTCATTTTGAGTTTATGGTCCAACCGCTTGCTTGATCATGCGCGAGCCGGTGCGTGCCTTGCCGTTCTCCGGCTCCTCGTCTGGCGCCCGAGTGGCGGCTGGTCCGCGAATCATCGCCACGCGCCCGGTGCGAACGACCTCCTTGATGCCGAATCCCCGCAGGAGACTCAGCAACGAATCGACTTTTTCCTCCGGGCCAGTCACTTCGACCATCAGCGCCTCGGCGGAGACGTCGACGATCTTCGCCCGGTAGACGTCCACGATCTGCATGATCTCCGAGCGGGTCGTGCTGGTCGCGGAGACCTTGATCAGGGCGAGCTCGCGCGAGACCACCTTCTCATCGCTGACGTCCGAGACCTTGACGACGTCGATGATCTTGTAAAGCTGCTTGACGACCTGCTCGATCACGTCGTCGTTGCCATCCACCGCGATCGTCATGCGCGAGATGCCCTGCTGATCGGTGTGCCCGACGGTCAGGCTGTCGATGTTGAAGCTCCGCCGTCGGAGCACGCTGACCACCCGGTTGAGCACCCCCGGGCGGTCCTCCATCAGCGCGACAACAGTTCGTTTCACGAAAGCCTCAGCCCCTTTCGTCGAGGATCATATCCGAGAACGTTCCGCCCGACGGAATCATCGGGAAGACGTTCTCTTCCGCCTCCACCACGAAGTCGATCATGAACGGCCCATCGGTCTCCATCGCCTGGCGCACCGCGGCCTTCAACTGATCGCGATGGGTCACCCGCAGGGACGGAATTCCGTAGGCGTCGCCCAGCTTGACGATGTCGGGCCCGGAGATCGGCGTGGCCGAATAGCGGCGATCGTAAAAGAACTGCTGCCACTGCCGGACCATTCCCAGGTAGCCGTTGTTCACGATCGCGATCTTCACGTTGATGTTGTCCTGGACGATCGTGGCGAGCTCCTGCAGCGTCACCTGGAATCCGCCATCGCCGATCACCGCCCAGACCGCCTCGTCGGGGCGCCCCAGCTTGACTCCCATCGAGGCAGGCAGGCAGTAGCCCATCGATCCCAGGCCACCCGAGCTGAAGAAGCTGTTCGGCACGTCGTACCAGTAGATTTGCGCCGCCCACATTTGATGCTGCCCGACGTCGCTGACGATCAGCGCCTTCCCGTTCGTCGCATCGTAGAGCTCGCGGATCACGTGCTGGGGCAGCAGGCGCTCGGTGTCGCGAATCGAGGTCATCGGCATCTCGCGGCGCCAGTCCTGCATCCGCGCGACCCATTCGTCGTGCCGCTGCTCCTTCACCTCGCGGTTCAAGCTCGCCAGGACACGCCGGCAATCGCCGACGATCGGGACCGCCACCTTGACGTTCTTGCCAATCTCGGCGGGATCGATGTCGATGTGAATCACCTTCGCCTTTGGCGCGAAGCTCGACACCTTGCCGGTCACTCGGTCGTCGAAGCGCATGCCGAGTGCGATCAGCAGGTCGCACTCGTTGATCGCCTGGTTCGCGTAGGCGGCCCCGTGCATGCCGGTCATCCCGAAGCTCAGCTCGTGCGACTCCGGAAAGCAGCTCACGCCGTGCAGGGTCGTGATCACCGGCAGGTGAGCCTTTTCGGCCAGCGACCGCAGCTCGGCGTACGCTTCGGAGATGACGATGCCATGGCCGGCGATGATCAGCGGCGCCTGGCTCTGGCCGATCAGCTCGGCGGCCTGGCGAATCTGACGGGCGTTCCCGTGCAGGGTCGGGCGGTAGCCGCGAATCTTCACTTCTTCCGGCCACCGGAATTCGGCCTCCCGCTGCTGAACGTCCTTCGGCAGGTCGATCAGCACCGGCCCCGGGCGTCCGTGCCGCGCGATGTAGAACGCTTCGCGCACGACCGTCGGAATGTCTTCGGGCCGCTCGATCAGGTAATTGTGCTTGGTGATCGGCAGGGTGATGCCGGTCGTGTCGATCTCCTGAAAAGCGTCCTTGCCGATCATCGCGGTCGACACCTGGCCGGTGATCGCCACGACCGGAACCGAATCCATCAGCGCGTCGGCGATCCCGGTGACCATATTGGTCGCGCCGGGGCCCGAGGTTGCCAGGCAGACGCCAACCTTGCCGGTCGCGCGGGCATAGCCGCTCGCCGCGAAGGCCGCCCCTTGCTCGTGCCGCACCAGGATGTGGCGGAGGGGGAACTCGGGCAAGGTGTGGTACAGCGGCAGGACCGCGCCACCGGGGTACCCGAAGATGAGATCCACTCCCTCGCGCAGCAGACACTCACAAAGAATCTGTGAGCCATTCAGCCGGCGCGGCGCGGTATCGACGCTTGGCGCGACCTGGGGACGCGGTGTCGTGATGGCCATCAGCTCCTCCTCCGTTGTACAAAAAGGGCTCTCGTCCGACCAGGGACGAGAGCACCTCTCGTGGTACCACCCTTGTCGGCAGCGCGCCGACCGCGTTCGGGGGACCGCCGGATAACAAAAAACCCGCCCCCTACC
>JBOGTX010000731.1:0-4149 GCA_050695695.1 Chloroflexota bacterium | reverse complement strand
GGATCCCAACGGCCGATTCCACTGTCACCCTCTTTTCCTTTTCATGGCCATACCGGCATCGTAGCACAGAGGATCGATTAGGTCAAATTAGTCAAATTGATCGATGCGTATTCACCGCGCCGGCCTCGCGCTGCCCGTGGTATGATGGGCTGTTGGGATTGAGAAAGTGCGCGCATGATCGATCCGTCTGAAGCACCGGCCGACGTAAGCTATCATCCACGGCGGCACGCCGCCGTTCGGACCGACGAGTACCTCTACGCGCAGCTCATCCCCTACATCGGCAATAAGCGGAAGCTCTTACCGTTGATCGCGCACGGGATCCAGCGGACTGGACTGGCGGACGGGACGTTCGTTGACCTTTTTTCCGGGAGCTCGGTCGTCTCTCGATTGGCCAAGACGCTGGGTTTCCGCGTTGCCGCGAACGATTGGGAGCCGTACGCCTACGAGATCGCGCGGGGCACGGTCGCCCTCAATCGGGTGCCGACGTTCGCGGCGCTGGGTGGAGGGGAGCGGGTCTTTGACGAGCTGAATGCCCTGACGCCCCAGTACGGTTACGTCGCCGAGCACCTCTGTCCGACCGACGACGAGCGGCCGGATCCGTCCCGAGAGCGCATGTTCTTCACCCGGGCGAATGGTGAGCGCATCGACGCGATCCGGGAACGGATCGCCACCTGGGATGCCGATGGCCGGCTATCCCCGGACGAGCGCTCCTTCCTGCTGAGCGCGCTGCTTTACTCGGTGAGCTACGTCAGCAACACCAGCGGCGTCTTCAAAGGCTTTCACGACGGCTGGGGCGGGCGGACGCGTACCGCGCTTTACCGCATTCGGAGCGCGCTCCGAATGCGGCCGCCGCTCGTCTTCGATAACCACCGAGATAATCCGACCTGGCGCGAAGACGCGCAGACCCTGGCGGGCGAGCTCGGGCGGCGGCTTGGGCGCCGTGCGGACGTCGTCTACCTGGATCCACCGTACAACCAGCACCCCTACGGCAGCAATTACCACGTCTTGAACACCGTGGCGCTCTGGGACAAGCCGGTGGTCTCGCCACGGATTCAAGTCAACGGGAAGGCGCGGGACAAGTCGGCCATCCGCAAAGACTGGCGCACCGAGCGACGCTCGCCCTACAACTCGGCGCGCGCCGCGCTCCCGGCCTTCCAGGCGCTCGTCGGCGCCCTGGATGCTCGGTGGATCCTGACGAGCTATAGCACCGATGGGAACATCCCGGTGGCGGACCTGCTCCAGGCGCTGGCCGCGCGGGGCGATGCGTGTCTTTTTACCCGCCGGTACAAGCGCTATCGCGTCAGTACGCCGCGGATGTCGCGACGTCCGCACACGATCGAATTCCTCGCGGTGGTCGACACCGAAGGCCAGCCGAGTACGAGTCGAGTCGAGGAATTGGTCGATCAGATCGCCGGTCAAGAGGAGTCGCTTGACCGGCTTAAGGTGATGAAATTGAAGTCGGGACTTTTTGAGTTTTGAGATCTCGCGGAGTAAACTCTAAAGCGCCGGATTATCGAAAATGGCACGGAACCTGCGCGTATCCGCTGCTCCCTCAGGGGCGCGAGGAGACATCCAAAAGGCTGGCGGCGCAGGATGATCAGGAGGAATCCCGACGATGATGAAGCCCGCGGAGCCGCGCCGAACTCCACAGCTTTCGGCCGAACGTGCTGCGGGGGGCCTTGTCCAGACCATTCCAGGGGCAGGGCTGCTCTCTCCTGAAAGGCGGACCCAACTTCTTCAGTGGTACGAGCAGATGCTGCTGATTCGCCACTTCGAGGAAGCCGCGGCGGAAATGTATACGCGGGCGAGAATTGGCGGCTACCTGCACTTGAATATCGGGGAAGAGGCAACGGTCGTCGGCTCGATCGACGCGCTCGAGCCGCGGGATTACATCGTGAGCAATTATCGCGAGCACGGGCACGCGATCGCTCGTGGCGTGGATCCCAAGCGGATCATGGCCGAGCTGTTCGGCAAAGCGACCGGCGTGAGCAAGGGCCGGGGCGGCTCGATGCACATCGCCGACTTTGCCCAGCACTTCATGGGTGGCTACGGAATCGTCGGCGGATCGATCCCGCTCGCGATCGGCATCGGGTTGGCGTGCCAGTATCGGGCGAATGATGGGGTGGTCATGTCGATCTTCGGAGAAGGCGCGACCAACATCGGCGCCTTCCACGAATCGGCCAACCTCGCCGAGCTCTGGCACCTGCCGGTCGTCTTCTTGTGCGCGAACAACCTGTACGCGATGGGCAAGCGCATCGAAGAGGACTCGGCGGTGACCGAGGTCTGGCGCAAAGCCTGCGCCTACGACATGGCCGCCGAGCGAGTCGACGGAATGGACATTCTGGCCGTGTACGAAGCGATGACGCGGGCGGTCGATCGGGCGCGCCAGGAGCACCGTCCGACCCTCGTCGAGGCGGTGACCTACCGTTACCGCGGCCACTCGATGGCCGACGCCGGTACCTAT
The DNA here is from genome assembly GCA_050695695.1 of Chloroflexota bacterium. GTDB lineage: Bacteria > Chloroflexota > UBA6077 > FW602-bin22 > CADDYW01 > JAJPKB01. Next base: position 1,685 of record JBOGTX010000731.1, on the reverse strand, counting down.
CGGACCACTGAGGAGATCGAGGAGTGGCGCCGCCGCGATCCGATCGTCGCGTTCCGCGACAAGCTCGAGCACAGTGGACTGCTGGACCCCTCCCAGGCGCGGGAGATCGACGCTCGGGCCGAGCGAGAGGCCGAGGATGCGGTCAAGTTTGCCGAGGAGAGCCCCTTCCCGCCGGTGTCGTCGCTGTACGACGACGTGTATTGCGTGCCCGGCGAGATGACGAAGGATGGAAAGGGTGCCTGACATTAGCTATCGCGAGGCGCTTCACCAGGCGCTCCACGAAGAGATGCTGCGGGACGAGTCGGTGTTCATCATGGGAGAGGACATCGCTCAGTTCGGTGGAGCGTACAAGGTGACGGCCGGCTTTTTCGAGGAGTTCGGGGCGAAGCGGGTGAAGGATACGCCGATCTCCGAGGAGGCGATCGTCGGCGCCGGTATTGGCGCGGCGATGGTCGGACTGCGACCGGTCATCGAGATCATGACGATCAATTTTATCCTGGTCGCGTTCGATCAGGTCATCAACAACGCGGCGAAGATCAGCTACATGTTCGGCGGGCAGGGCTGCGTTCCGCTGGTGATCCGCACGCCCCAGGGCGCCGGCCACCAGCTTGGTGAGCAGCACTCGCAGAACCTCGACGTGTACTTCGCCTACGTCCCGGGCTTGCAGGTCGTCACGCCAGCCACCCCTGCCGACGCCAAGGGAATGCTGAAGACGGCGATCCGCGGCAGCAATCCGGTCATGTTCATCGAGAACCTGGCCCTCTATAATACGATCGGTCCGGTGCCGGAGGGCGAGTACCTGGTACCTTTCGGCAAGGCCCGGATCGCCCGTGAGGGGCGAGATCTGACGATCATCTCGCACTCGCGCATGGTGCGCACCGCGCTGGATGCCGCCAGGACGCTGGCGAAAGACGGCATCGAGGCGGAAGTCGTCGACCTGCGGTCGCTTCGTCCGCTGGACGTCGAGACCCTGACCGCGTCGGTGCGCAAGACGAACCGCGCGGTGGTCGTCGAGGAAGGCTGGCGCCAATTTGGTGTCGGCGCCGAGGTCGTCGCGACGATTCAGGAACAGGCATTCGATTACCTGGATGCTCCGATCGCGCGGATCGCGACGGCGGACGTGCCGATGCCTTATTCGAAGCCCCTGGAGACCGCGGCCCTCCCTCAGCCCGAAGCGGTGGTGGACGTCGCGCGCGCGCTGATTCCACGCCGAGCGCGTCGGGCGTAGCGTGACCTCACGAGTCGGAAGGATGGGCTAGTCGATGGCAGTCGAGATTGTCATGCCCCGCATGAGCGATACGATGGAATCGGGCACGATCACCCGCTGGCTCAAGCACGAAGGACAGGACGTCAAAAAGGGCGAGCCGATCGCCGAGATCGAGACCGACAAGGCGACGATGCAGCTCGAATCGTACGCGGGTGGGACACTCCAGCAGATCTTGTTGAAGGAAGGCCAGAGCGCGCCGATCGGGACACCGATCGCGGTGATTGGCGCGGCGGGCGGGGCGCCGACCGGGAAGCCCAGCGCTCCGCCCGCCGCGCCCGCCGCGCCATCGCCTGGCATCGTCAAAGCCGAGACTACTCCCCCGTCCCCGGTCCCGGAAGCGGGACGGATTCTGGCATCGCCAATCGCCCGTCGGCTTGCCGAAGAGATGAACATCGACCTGCGGGGCGTGACCGGAACC
>JBOGTX010000730.1:0-2511 GCA_050695695.1 Chloroflexota bacterium | reverse complement strand
GTCAGAAACAGTACTGGCCGATCTACCGCGCCGCGGTCGAGCACGACCTCCCGATCGGCGTCCACATCGCCGCGGACGTCGGCAACGCCAATCCCCAGACCGGGGTCGGCTGGTACTCGACGTTTCTGGAGCACCACACCGACCACACTCAACCGGTGATGGCGAACCTGATCAGCATGGTGACCGAGGGCGCGTTCGAGGAATTTCCCACCCTGCGCTACGTCCTGATCGAAGGCGGCGTCTGCTGGGCGCCCTACGTGATGGGACGCCTCGATCGGCTCTACCCGGCGCTCCGCCGGGAAGTCCCCTATCTGAAGCGCCTTCCCAGCGAGTACGTCCTCGATCACTGCTATTTCACCACCCAGCCGATCGAAGAGCCGGCCGAGCCCCGCCACCTGCTCGAGATGCTCGCGATGATCCACGCCGATCGCACCCTGATGTACGCGACCGATTACCCGCACTGGGACTTCGACAGCCCGCTGACGTCGCTCGCGCCGCTTCCCGCCGACCTGCGTCAGCGGGTCCTGGTCGGCACCGCCCTCGATGCCTACGGCGACCGCCTGCTCGCGCCAAATCACGTCGATTAGGGAAGACAGGGCCGGGGGAGCGTCCACCACCGAGACTCAGAGGACACGGAGAAGGGTACGAGTATTGAAGACGAGGAGGCAAAGGGCCCCTCTCACTCATTCTTCGTCAACTTTCATCTCTCGGTGGTCTCCGTGTCTCGGTGGTGAACGTTTTTCCAGCTCACCGACACTTCCAATCCGATCGGAGAAACCAATGGCGATGCCTGCCACCATGCGCGCGATCGACGTGGACCTGCATCACCACGTCGCGGACTGGAAGGCGGTCGCGCCGTTCGTGCCGGAAGGCCTGCGCTGGCGAGTGACCCGCCCGGCCGGCCCACCCCTGGCGCGCCACGGCTACAAGAAAGTCGGGGTGGGACCTGGCGACGTGCCGGTCCCGCCGCCGGGAAGCGGATTCGGACGTCATCCAGCGGCGGATCCGCGCTGGGTCAAGGAGCAGTACCTCGATCGGCGCGGGGTCGACCTCGCGATCCTCACCGGCGACTTGCTCGGGCTTGGCGTGCAGCCAAACCCGGACCTCTCGGCGGCGATCGCTCGCGGCCTGAACGACTGGACCCTGGAAACCTGGGTGCGGCCCCACGACTGCTTCAAGGGCTCGATTCTGATCGCTCAGCAGGACCCGGCGCAGGCCGCGGCCGAGATCGATCGGCTCGGTGACGATCCGGGGATGGTCCAGGTGCTGATGTGCAGCGCCGGCGAGGCGCCGTTCGGACGGCGCTTCTATCACCCGATCTACGCCGCGTGCGTCCGCCACGGCCTGCCGCTCGCCCTCCACCTCGGGAGCGAGGGAGCGGGAATCTCGTCGCCAGCGACCGGCGTCGGCCACCCGACGACCTACTACGAGTGGTACGCGGCGCTGCCGCAGGTCTACATGGCGCACATCGTCAGCATGGTCAGCGAGGGCGTCTTCGAGCGATTCCCCGATTTGAAGGTTGTGCTCTACGAGGGCGGCTTCTTCTGGGTGCCGCACCTGATCTGGCGCTTCGACAAGAATTGGAAAGCGCAGCTCCTCGAAGTGCCGTGGGTGAAAGACCCGCCGAGTCGCGCCATCCTCGACCACTTCTCCTGGACGACCTACCCGCTGGAGAAGCCGCGCGATTCGGCGCACCTGGCCCAGATCTGCGAGATGGTCCGGGCCGAGCGGACCCTCCTCTTCTCCAGCAACTATCCCGGCTGGGAGTACGGCGACCCGTTCGCCATGCTCGACGAGCTTCCCGAGTCGCTCCGTCGACGGGTGCGGGTCGAGACCGCGCTGGCTCTGTATGGCGCGCGGCTGCTCGCCTCCAATCGGCGATGAGTGAGGGAAAGACGATGGCCCGGGACGGCCAGCGATACCCTTTCGCGCGGGTGGATGACATCCCGCCGGGGAGCCGCAAGATCGTGCGGGTGCGGGGGCGAGAGGTCGGCGTTTTCAACGTCGACGGGCAATTCTACGCGCTGAAGAACGTCTGCGCTCACCAGGGCGCGCGGGTTTGCCTGGGCAAGCTGAGCGGTCGAACCCTGCCGTCAGGGGTGTACGAGTTCAAGTACGGGATGGAAGGGCGGATCCTGCGCTGCCCCTGGCACGGCTGGATGTACGACGTCACGACCGGCCGCTCGATCTTCGACCCCAGCGTCGGCGTCGTCACCTACCCGGTGGTGGTCGAAGACGGCCAGGTCTACGTGGTGGTGTCGGAGTAGAGGTGACGGCGAAGTAGATCGTGAGCACCAGATGGCCCGCACCGGAGCTGCACTTTACTTCCACCCGCCGATCTAGCCATCGATCTTGGCGCGAAATTCAGCGTAGTAGCGAGGAGCGATGCTGGGGCGAGGGTTGGTACTTGCCAAACCGAGCGCTAGTAGGCCCAGTTTGACTCACCATTGCACGCTTAGTGCACGTAATTGCACCTAATTGCACGCTAATTGCACCCAATGATGGCGATAC
>JBOGTX010000729.1:0-3987 GCA_050695695.1 Chloroflexota bacterium | reverse complement strand
TTGAGCGACTCCACGAACTCCTGAGCGCTGCCGGACATCTCGGATTGCCAATCGAGCAACTGCCGAATCCAGGCGATCCGCTCCTCGAACTTCAGGTCGCGGGGCTTTCCTTCCTTGTAGCGCCAGTGGGCGGCGACACCAAACTCGGCATCGCGGTGCATCTCCTCGGTACGGATCTGCACCTCGAGCGCGGTGGCGTCGGGACCGAGCACCGTCGTGTGCAGCGAGCGGTAGCCGTTCTCCTTGGGCACGGCGATGTAATCGCGGAAACCGGTCTCGCCAGTCGGAGTAGGGATGGGCATCCAGGTCTGGTGAACGACGCCGAGCGCGGTGTAGCACTCCGCGTCCGCGCCTTCGAGGATGACCCGAACTCCGAGCAGATCGTGAAGCTGGGTCACGTCGAGGCCGGTTCGCGCGGTCTTGCGGAAGATGCTGTAAATGTGCTTCGGCCGCCCCACGACCTGGGCGTGAAGACCCACCTTGTGGAGCTCGGCCGAAAGCTTCGCGACTGCCTGGGCGATGTAGCGCTCCCGATCGGCGCGCTTGACCGCGAGGGCCCGCGAGATGCGGCGGTAGGCGATCGGTTCCAGGTGGCGAAAGGCGAGATCCTCGAGCTGCCACTTAACCTGCCAGATGCCAAGGCGGGCCGCGAGTGGAGCGTAAATCTCCATCGTTTCCCGCGCGATGCGCGTTCGACGATCGAGCTCGAGGGCCTGGAGGGTTCGCATATTGTGAACGCGGTCGGCAAGCTTGATTAAGACCACCCGGATGTCGTCGGCCATGGCGAGGAAGAGCTTGCGCAGATTCTCCGCCTGCATCGCCTGCGCCTTCGCGCGGTCGCGGCGTCGGCCATCGCTCGGGTCGACCGGTGTAAGATCGGCGAATCCGATCGCGCTCAGCTTGGTCACGCCCTCGACGAGCCGCGCCACCTCGTCGCCGAACTCGATCCGAACCGCGTCGGTCGTAGTCGGCGTGTCTTCGAGAATATCGTGCAAAAGGGCGGCGGCGATCGGAACCGACTCGAGTCGAAAGTCGGCGAGGATCTGGGCGGTTTCGATACAGTGGTTGACGTAGGGCTCACCGCTGACGCGCTCCTGGTCCTGGTGAGCCAGACAGGCGCGCCGGTAGGCGCGTTCGATGAACTCGAGGCCTGACGCCGGTAAGTACCCTCGCGCGGAGCGGACCAGGCGCGCGAAAAGGGAAACCGTCTTCTGCGAGGGGCTGAACGCGGCGGGCGTGGCGCCCCCGATGCTCGCTACCCCGTTAGAAGAGCTCGGCAGCAGCTCCCGGCTGGTGACGACCATCGCGGTCTGCCCTTGAACCGTCGATTCTCCGCTCAGTTGTTTGGCTCCGGAGACCATTCCGCCAACAGTATACCTCACCAGCCATGCCCTTCGCAACGCGCCCGTACGCTCGGCCCCACGTGGTATAATGGCGTGATTTTGCCGAGCGAGGTGGGGATCGCGCCGTGACTTCCTACGAACGGCTGGCGAGCGTGGTTGCCCTGGTCACTGTCGGGTTGGCCCTTTCCCTGGTCATCAATCCTCCACTCGTCTGGGGATTCATCGCCCTCCTCGTGGTGACGACCTGCGTGGGCACCGGCCAGGTGCTGCGCGGCTCTCCGCTGACCGGACGGGGCGAGATCGGCCTCGCCGTCTTCGTCTTACCGTCGCTGATCGTGTTGGGAGGGTTCCTTTTTCTCCGCTTGCCGGCGTTCGCCCACGGCGCGGCGGTGGCGCTTGGGCTTGTCACGACGGCGGTGCTGCTCGGCGTTGCGCTGTACGCGGAGGATCAGACGAGCCACCCGGGGCACCCGCGGTATCGCCGCGCCCGCCTGGCGCTCAATCTGATCGCCTGGATCATCGCCTTCGCGCTCTTCAGCGCGATCTTCGCGCCAAAGGTCCGCAGCATCCTCTCGGCGACGGCAATTCTCGTGGCGAGCGCATTGATCGCGGCCGAGTTGTTTCGGGGCGGCGGACGGTCTTCGGCCCAGCCGATTTACGTGGCCGTGGTCGCCCTCACGCTCGGTCAGGTGACCTGGGCCCTCAATTACTGGGTGCTGGGCGCGCTGACCGGCGGGGCGATCTTGCTGATTATCTTCTACACCGTGACCGGCGTGATTCGATCGTACCTCGACGGAACCCTGGCGCTGAGTGTTCTGACCGAGCACCTCGCCGTGGTCGGAGTTGGGCTCGTCGCGATCGCCGCGGGAGGCTTGTGGCTGCGTTGACCCTGGCACGTAAAATGCGAAGCCACCGCAAACTGTAGAACACCCCGCCGCTTGTCAGGCTCGGACCCCCCGAATGCCGCTCATGCGCGTGGCAAGGGGGCCAGCGCCTTGCAAACCAGGAAGTGACGTCGTACAATTCCTCGCACCTTTTACCCCGAGCGGCCGTGAGGAGCAACGTTGATGGCTAGTTTTCAAACCGAGGAACGGAGCAAGCTCCGGCGAAAGTGGGTTGACCAGGCGATCGCCCTGGCGATGCAGAACCGCTGGGAAGAGGCCGTGAAGGTTAACCAATCGATCCTGGATTTCTTCCCCGACGACACCGACGCGCTGAACCGCCGGGGGAGAGCCCTGACCGAGCTTGGGCGGTACCGCGAAGCGCGCGGAGCGTACCAGCGGACGGTCGAGCTCGACCCCACCAACACGATTGCCCGGAAAAACCTGGCACGCCTGGCCACCCTGAAGGTCGAGGAGGCGCCGCCGTCGCGTGAAAAAGTGGATCCCCGCATGTTCATCGCCGAGACCGGCAAGACCGGGGTGCTCACCTTGATCCACGCCGCCCCGCGCGACGTCCTGGCCAAAGTCGCGGCCGGGGATCAAGTACGCCTGGCGATCCAGGGACGCACGTTCAAGGTCGAGACGCTCACCGGCGAGTTTCTGGGCGGGGTCGATCCGAAAGTCGCCCAGCGGTTGGTCGAGCTCATGCGGACGGGTAACCAGTATGCCGCCGCGGTGATGGCGAACGAAGACGGAAATTTGCGAGTCTTCATCCGAGAGACCTATCAGGATCCGGCGAACTTCGGAAAGATTTCCTTCCCGGTCCGTGGCGAGGGCCCGGGCATCCGTCCTTATACCCGCGAGACACTCTTGAAATACGAGCTAGAGGAGGAAGAGGAAACGGAAGGGGAAGAAAACGAGTTTGCCACCGACCACGAAGAAGAGGCCGAGGAGCCAATTGGTATCACGGACGAGCTCGACGACGATGGCGTCGCTGAATAGGCAGGGTTCGTGTATACTTAGCCCATACTTCCGGGAGGTGTGAGCGTGGGAGACAAAAGCCCGAAGGCATCCGAGAAGAAGAAGAAGCAGAAGGACGCCAAGAAGACCGATACCGCCAAGAAGAAGTAAGGCTGCTCGCCCCGAGCCGACGCGTCCAACCCGCGCCGGTCCCGGGGCGACCGTCGTTCAGGCCGTGGTGAGTGTCGCGCCCGCGCTGCTCGGGGCGGCATCTTTCGACATCATCGGCGTCAGCAAGCGATGCATGGCCAGCGTGTGACTGCAGACGCTCCAGCCCGCGAAGAACGCGCACGTGCAATGCCACTGATTGTCCGCGAACGAGACGACGTATTCGTCGTGCTCCCCGTGAAACGTCGCTTCGAATCGCGCGAAGCGGACGCGCTCCGGCTCCTGGGCGTAGCGCTTTGCCTTGTCGATTTTCCCGATCAGACTCGAATGCATCGCGACCCCCTTCTTGCAGTGTTGCCCCAAAAAGCAAACGGGCATCGGAACACCGCTGGTTCCGATGCCCGCGTCACGTACTCGATCCGACGACGCTGACCGATGTCTGGCAGCATTCGATCGTTACCCTACCTGACCCGATCCTGCCTCGATTATACGCATGGCGCTCCCCGTCTGTCAAACGGGCATGACAGCAAACGCCTTACACCCCGGCCATTGCCTTGCCGACGGCCAGGATCTGCTCGACTCGCGTCGGCGACTCGGCTTCGGCGTAGATGCGCATGATCGGCTCGGTGCCGCTG
>JBOGTX010000728.1:0-1584 GCA_050695695.1 Chloroflexota bacterium | reverse complement strand
GCTCAAGGAAGCCCGGCGGGAGATGGGGGACCAGACCGAGGAGCGCGAAGAAGCATGGGTGCTATGAGCGACCCCGGTCGTCAGATTGTGGTCCCATCGTCGAACAACCTCGAGTCGGCCACACCGACGCGCTGGCGGGCTGAGTTCCCCTACCACTGGGACGTGGACGATCTGGTCTCGCGCCGCGAATTATTGCATTTTGCCGTCTACACCTCCGGCGCGCTGTTCGCGGCCACGGGATTCCTGGCGGCACTCGGCCTTGCCCAGCGGCCGACTCCCACGCCCATCGTGCAGGTCGCTCGGGCCTCGCGGATTCCCGAGGGGCAGGCCGTTTACTTCAACTATCCGGGAGCCGAGGACCAGGCAATGCTGCTCCATCTGCCGGGCGGGCAGTTCGTCGCCTACAGCCAGAAGTGTACCCACCTCTCGTGCGCGGTGTATTACCAGCCAACTGCCACGCGGCTCTACTGTCCGTGCCACGAAGGAGTATTCAACCCGACGAGCGGAGATCCGATTGCTGGGCCGCCGCGCCGTCGCTTGCCCCGTATTGTGTTACGTCAAGATGGCGACGTGATCTGGGCGGTCGGTCGGGAGGCATGATGCCCACGCCGAACGGCCACTCTGGCGTCAGGACGTTCGCGCATCCGGAGGAACTTCGCGACCAGCCGCCGCCGGTCGGCCAGGCACCGATCATCATGGCCGCGCTGACCATCGGAATTTTACTGATGGCAATTCAGCTCTGGCTCCTGACGGTAGCGCTCGACCTGTTCCTCGCCGGAAACGGGGGCGAGGTCTGGCGGACCGCGGTCGTCTCCGGGGTCATTTTCCTGGGTGGGCTCGGCATGCTGACAATCCTCCGACGGCGGCCCCGAGTCCACGGAACGACGGCCGGATGAGCCTCGACGACCTCCTGGCGAAGAGCGCCGCGCTCCACGATCATCTCTGCCCGCGTCAGGTGCTGGGGGTGCGCATCGGCCTGCTGGCGGCAAGGCTCCTGGCAATCGACCTGCCCCGCGCGGATAAGCGTCTGCTCACGATCGTCGAGACCGACGGCTGCGCGGTTGACGGCCTCGCGGTCGCGACCGGCTGCCAGACCGGCAAGCGTACCCTGCGGGTCGAGGATTACGGGAAAGTCGCGGCCACCTTCGTCGACACCCAAACCGGGCGCGCGATTCGGATCGCGCCGAACCCGGGCGCCCGCGAAGCCGCTCCAGCGTACGCGCCCGAGGCCGAAGACCGCTGGCACGCCCAGCTTCTCGGCTACCAGCGCATGCCCGACGACGCGCTCCTGGTTTGGCGACCGGTCACCTTAACCACGCCACTCCAGGCGATCATCGGCGAGCCTGGCCTTCGGGCAATTTGCCAGGGGTGCGGCGAAGAGATCATGAACGGACGTGAGATCTCGCGGCAAGGGATCGTCCTCTGTCGGGCCTGCGTTGGCCCGACGTATTATCGCGTCGTATCCGGTGAAGGTTCAGCCGACGACGGGGTCGTCGATTCCCAGCGATCGCGAGTGACCGTGAACCGGCGGTCCGAGATTCCCTCATCCCCTACCCCTTCTCGTCTACCCCCCTCGCCCCCTTC
>JBOGTX010000727.1:0-2922 GCA_050695695.1 Chloroflexota bacterium | reverse complement strand
CCTCTCTATTTCGGTAGAAATGGAGAGGGGCAGGGGGTGAGGCCACGTCCCCTATCCCTTCAGCGCGCCGGTGGTGATGCCAGCCACGATGTAGCGCTGGGTGAAGAGGAACAACAGAATGAGCGGCGAGGCAGTCATCACGATCGCCGCGCCGATCAGGGTCCACTGGGCGGTAAACTCGCTGTAGAACTGGAAAAGACCGGCCGAGATCGGCTTGATGTCGTTGGACGGCAGGAAGATCACCGGGCCGATCAGGTCGTTCCAGACGTGAATCGAGACGATCAGGCCCACCACTGCCAGGGCGGGTTGGAGCAACGGCATAATCACCTGAAAGACGTAGCGAAGGTAGCTACAGCCATCCATCGCCGCCGCGTCGTCCAGCTCCGGCGAAATGCCCTGGACGAAGCCGGTGATGATGAAGATCGGGAGCGCCATCTGGCTCACCCAGAGGAGGATGTAGCCGATCCGGGTGTCGTAGATCCCCAGCGCGTTCAGGACGAAAAACTGAGGAATGATCCCGGCAGGAAGTAACAGGCCCGACAGGAACAGCAGGTAGAAGCCGTTGCTGGCCCGCACGTGGCGGCGGGCGATCGGGAAGGCCGCGAGCGTCGCGATGACCAGGGTTCCGACGACCACGGTGAAGGTGTAGAGAAACGTGTTGCCAAAGTAGGTACCGAACGTCCCCTGGACCCAGGCGTCCGGAAAGTTCGAGAGCAGGACCGGATTGGGGAACGCCGCGGCGTTCGTATTGAACTGGTTGTTCGACTCGACGGCGACGAAGAGGACGAACACCAGAGGAATCGCGTAAAGCAGGAGCAGGAAAAGCAGGATGGCGTAACCGCCAACGGCTCCCGGTCGAAACCGAAGCTCGAGTCGGAGGGTCGAACGGGTCGCGGCGGTTTTCTCGACGCTTTCCTGGCGGATCAAAGCACGGCCTCCCGTCGCCGCAAGTAATATTGCATGACCAGCACCACCGCGAAGACGAGCGCGAACTGGACCATCGCGACTGCCGCCGCGAAGCCGGGCAGGTTGTTGCCGCTCGTACTGTAAAACGCTTGATTGAAGACGTACATGCCGAGGGTCTGCGAGGTGTAGGCCGGGCCGCCATCGGTCAAGACGAAGATCAGCTCGTAGGTGGTCATCGAGCCAATGACCGCCAGCAGCACGTTGATCGTAATGCTCGGCGCGAGGAGCGGAATGGTCAGGTGGCGGAAGGCATCCCAGGCCGAGGTCCCGTCGATCACGCCCGCCTCGTAGACCTCGGTGGGGATCCCCTGCATGCCGGCCAGGAAGATGATCATGCTGAAGCCGAGGTTGGCCCAGATCTGGACGAAGATCACCGCGTAGAGGGCGGTGGCGGTGGTACCCAGAAGGTTCGACGGGACGCCCAGCGCGCTCAGCACTACGGTCACCGGCCCGCTCAGTGGATTGAACATCACGTACCAGACCAGGCCGTTGATCGTCGCGCCGAGGACGACCGGTAGGAAGACCAGCGACCGCACCAGGACCTGGCCGTGGAAGTTCGAGTTGAGAAGCCAGGCGACGAGGACCGCGAGACCGTTCTGGACGACGGTGACCAGGATGGAGAAGATCACCGTGACCTGGATTGCCAGGAGCAGGAAGTACCGTCCGCCGGTCAACAGCTCCACGTAATTCTCGATGCCGATCCAATGCATCGGCGTGTGGGGCAGGCCAGTGTAGTCGGTGAAGGAGAAAATGGACGTCGCCAACGACGGTACCAACTGGAACACGAAAAAGAGCGCCACGGCCGGTACCAGACACAGGTACGGCCAGATGCCCGCGGCCCGTCCCATTCGCTACCTCATTCGATTGAGAGCAACATGAAGTATCCCGGGTATTGCTCGTCGCGCCAGGGAGACCTCTCTCCCGGCCTCTCCCCGCGCCCGGCGTGTGAACGCCCCGGCGTCTCGGATAAAGAGCGGGACAGGGTGAGAGAGGTTCCCACGACGCGCCGAGCAAAATTCGGGATGCTTCACGTTGATTGGATTGCTACGTTCCGAAGTAGAGATTCGCCCAATCCTGATCGAACATCCCGACGTACTTCTACCATTGCGGTCGCGAGTCGTCGAACTGCTGCTGCACGTACCTGGCGAACGCTTCCGGCGTGTAGTTGTTCGTCGAGAACAGCTCCGGCCAGGTGTGATCATACACCATTCCGGGCAAGATCAACCGAGCCATCGCCACCGCGGTCTTCTTCATCAGCGGCGCCTCGGCCTCGGGCACCGGCCGGGTCAGCTCGACATCCTGGGTCGGATAATACTCCAAAACTTGCCTGAACATCCGATAATTGTCCTTCTCCCCGAAGAAGTCGATCCAATCGCGGATCGTGTCGACGCCCTTGCTGTAGTTCAGGCCCGCCCACGAGATGTCGCCGTAGACCGGCTGGACCTGGTTCGCCGCGGGATCGTCCCCGAACGCTCCGGTGAAGGCGCCGAGCTTCTGGAACTCGGCGTAGGTTGTCGGGTGCTGCAGGCTGTACTTGGCGAGGAGGTCCTCGTTCGCCCAGACGATGAGGCCGACGTAGGCCATCGTCATAATCCAGACTTTGCCCTTCCAGCTCACGAAGCGATTGGCGTTCACCTGCTCGAAGTTCTTGATCGATGGCAGGTCGGTCAGGTCGACGAACTGCTTGTCTGGCTGGAAGTTGATGACGTCCTGGGGCGAAAGGCCGAACATCGCGGTGACGTCGACCTTCTGGGCGGCGATGCGCGTTCTTTGGCCGTTGACTCAGGTCGCGCCCTCGCCGAGCATCTCGAAGGTGGTCGCGGCCGGAGTGGGCGCCGGTTGGTCGCAGGCGGCGGGTTCGCGTGCAACCGGCGTGGCGATTGGGGGCTTCCAGCAATTCCGGGCTGATTTGACCGAGCTACCGCCTGGACAGGTGCGTGCTGACGAGATCTCGGG
>JBOGTX010000726.1:0-1598 GCA_050695695.1 Chloroflexota bacterium | reverse complement strand
GTACCACCGTGAGTGAGCCCGGCCAAAGGGATGGGGCGACCGGGGATGCCCTCGCATCGTGATGCCAATTGATGCCAAAAGTGATGCCAATACGCAGCAACAGCGGTAGACAAGGGGAGATTGTTTAGGGGCGGGAATGGCGTTGGGGTGCGGATTGCTGGACACGGGTAGATGATGGTAGACACTCTTCATGAGACTCATAAGCCCTTGGTCGGTGGTTCAAATCCACTCCCTGCCACCAGCCCTCGATTTTCGAAGTAAAATCGGGGCTTTTTCATTCCCGGCCGGCGCGCAAGGAGCCCAAAAGGCCGCGTGGGACAGGGGCCTTTTCACCCTTGCTCTGAGTTGAGGCCCCACCGGGGCGGGGCTTGGTGGCGAACCGCGGCGACCATTGGTCCGGGCCGCCGGTGTCGTGGATGATACCTGACGCCAGGCATCTTGCTGCGATAGGTCGACCACGATCGTCGTCGCCGTCTCCTGAAATTGAAGGGAGATGAGGTGTTGATCCGACGGACCGCTCGCTGGCCCGAAGACATACTGTCCATCCAGGTCCCATATCGTGCCGCTGCATGGGTGACGAATCGTCTGAACTGATGCGCCCGAGAAATGAGTGACGATCAGCCGTCGATCGCCGCTCCCGGCGCAGTGGCCAGTCTCCGGACTCCAGGCGAGGAAAACGTGCCAGCCATCCGTGGCGTGGGCGACGATGATCTGGTCCGCCGGCGAGTTCTCCGATCCACTGCCTGCCCACGACACGACGCGCGCTGAGCCGAACGCGATGGAATCCTTGGGCACCGAAATCGTCGAGTTACATCCGGTCAGGCACATCACGAACATCAGCGCAAGCGCCTGGCGCGCACGGCGTGTCCGACCTGCGGACGGACGATTGAATTCGCCGAACATTCTCCTTACCCCGGTCACCATGGCGCCGGCGTGAGCAAGCTATCGACGTTCGGCATCCACCGCGGTCTTGCCTGGAGTTCCGTCACGGCGTCGCTCGGAACGGCGACACCGTGAGTGTCGACGCGCTGCCCGCCGCGTTGCAGACCGGCGTTTGCTCGAGCGGATGCTGGTCGCGCGGGTCGCCGCTCGCCAGGAGCGTGCTGGTCGATCCACCCGAATCCGGCCAATCTGCCTGCAGATCGACTGGAAAGGCCGGCTTCGGCCCGCACCAGTCGCGCCAGAAGAGCCGAACGTAGACCGATTGGCCGGGCTGCACGAGCACACCCTGGGACGGACCCGCATCCGGTGCCGTCACGCCCTTGATCGCCAGCGCCTGCCCCTTCGCGTCGACCAGCCGCACCGACGGCGGCCCGTCGAGCGAGCACGGCGCGGCCCCATGGTTCGTCAGCACGAGATCTCCGGCGAGCGCCTGGGTCGCTCCCTGAAACCCGACCAGGCCGATCAGGTTGGCGGCCTGGCACGCCGTGACCCCACTTCCCGCCGGCCGCGTCGAGCCGGGAGTCGGCGTTGCCGTGAGACCAGACGGTGTCTCGACCGGCCGAGTCTCGAAAGGCGCCGTGGGCGCGGGCGACGCTTCGAGCCGGGGCGGCGTGGCCGGCGCGCTCGCCGGCGGGGGCGATGGGGCAATGCTGGGC
>JBOGTX010000725.1:0-3174 GCA_050695695.1 Chloroflexota bacterium | reverse complement strand
GTGCTCGGGGCGCTCGACGTGATCTCGGAGTCGGCGCTGCTGTTCTTAGGATTTCTGTTCGCCTTCGATGGCCCGATGCTGGTCCAGCAAATGACGACCCAATGGCCAGACCCATTTCACCTGGCCTACGGCGCCAGCCTGGCGATCATCTCCTTCGTCGGCCTGGAATCGATCAGCCAGGCATCACAGGAGACGGTGCGTCCGTCCACGGTGGTGCCGCGAACCTCCATCGCGCTGATCCTGACCGTGTTGATCTACGCGCTGGCTTTCTCGAATCTTGGCCTTTCGATGCTTCCCTGGCAATCCTTCGCCGCGCGCCAGGAGGATCCGGTTGCCTGGCTGGCCAGTCACATCCCGATCGTCGGGGTCATCGCCGGTCCCTACGTGGCGGGCCTGGGGGCGACCCTGGTGCTGATCTCGTCGAATGCCGGCGTCTTCGGCGCGTCCCGCATCACCTACTCGATGGGACGATACCACCTCCTGCCGGCGTGGTTCACCCGGGTGCATCCGCGATTCCGCACGCCGGTTCGCAGTCTGCTGGTTTTTTCTGGCGTCGCGCTGCTCGAGCTCTGGGGCGCCGGTCTCTCGGCCAACGCGTTCGAAACGCTCGGCAATATGTACGCCTTCGGCGCCGCGACGGCCTACATGCTGGTCTTCGTCTCGCTGCTGGTGCTACGGGTCAAGGACCCCTGGACGCCCCGGCCGTTTCGCGTTCCCTTGAACGTGCTCGTTGGACGCAAGGAAGGTCAGCCGATCTACCTTCCGATCGTGGGGGTGCTGGGATTCCTGGGAATCAGCTCGATCCTGTTCCTGGTCGTGCTGACCCACAGCATTGGCCGAATCGCCGGTCCCGCCTGGATCGTGCTGGGACTGATCCTGTTTTGGATCTACCGTCACCGTATCGGCTGCCCGTTCCTGGGGAACTATCCCCACGACTGGGACCGCGAGCAGATCGCCGTCTATCGCGACGCCGGGGAGCTCGGAATCCTGGAAGAGTTCGAAGAGAACCTGGAGCGGCGCGACCGCCTGATCCACGCTGGCGATGGAGCACCTCGATGAAGCTGGGATCGGCGCGCCGCGGCACGGCGGCGCTGTTCGTCGCGCTCGGCGTCGTGATCGTCATCCGTGGGTTGATCGAGGCGGCCCCGTTCTCGTTCACCCTCATGGGCGGGCTGATGATCGCGCTGGGGGTCTATCGACTGCGTCCGCGGTCAGCGGGTTCACGCTGATGCAGCCGGTGCACGTCACGGTCGTCGGCGCGATCATCGCGGTGACCTTTCTGGTCTCGATCTCCGCGATCATTCTCTGGATGCTGCGTCTGCCCGAACAAACGCCGACGACGCTGCGGGTCGCGCGGGCGGTTCGGCTGACCCAGCACGCCAATCAGATTCTGGTGCCGGTCCTTGGCGGCCCGCGAGCCGATCGCAGCGTCGCGCTGGCAGCCCAGATGGCCAGAGCCCGGCGGGCGCCGATCGAGGTCTTCTACCCGATCGAAGTGCCCTGGACGCTTCCGTTGAACGCGCGCCTGCCTCGCGCGGAGACCCACGCCCGAGAGGTGCTCGAGCGGGCGCATCGGATCGCCCAGCGCTTTGGCGTTCACCTGGTCACTCGGGTCGCGAACGTCCGTGACGTCGGCCGCGCGATCGTCCACGAAGCGGTGGCGACCGGCGCGGACGTGATCCTGCTGGGCGACATTCCGGAGCAGGCCGGCGAGGCGCGACTCAATCCGACCGTCAGCTACGTCTACAATCACGCGCCGAGCGAAGTGATCATCGATCGGCCGGCGCTCGCCGGTCGGTAGGCGGCGCGGCCTCACCCCAAGCGACGCGTGACATCCTTTAGCTGCTCGTGGATCGGGCCGGCGACGATCTCGCCGTCGACGACCAGGGTGGGCCGGCGGATCAGCCTTGGCTCGCGGGACATGAAGGAGATCATCTCGTCGTCGGTGAGGCGGTCGGGGTCGATTCCCAGCGCCTTATTCTGGCGCCCGCGGCGCGCGTAGAGCACGGACGCGGGACGGCCGTTCAGGAGGGATCGGATCTCCGACTCGCTCAGCGGCTCGCGGATCAGATCGCG
Organism: Chloroflexota bacterium; assembly: GCA_050695695.1. Taxonomy (GTDB): domain Bacteria; phylum Chloroflexota; class UBA6077; order FW602-bin22; family CADDYW01; genus JAJPKB01. Next base: position 1,098 of record JBOGTX010000725.1, on the reverse strand, counting down.
CTCGGTAAAGTGGGTGCCGGCCCGCGAGAGCACCTGCTTCGCATCGCGACAGGTGCTTCAGGTTCGCGACCAGTAGAAGGTGATGGAAGACATCGAGGACGATCGCCTCCGGAGCGCCTCGGCAGACTACGGTACTCCGTCTGCCAGGAGCGCATCTTTTTGAGCCGATCATATCAAACTGCGTCAACATTCTCCCAAAACGCGGTGGAAGGCAGCTCGACACTCGGTCGAGGGAAACGGGTGGCGCGGCCCGAGTAACCCCTCCCCTGGCCTTCCCGCCCCGGGGCGTTCGTGTAGAATGGGTCAGCGCTAGAATTCGATCGCGAGGTTTTGGCTGACCGTTGATTCCGGCTAAGGAAGGCACGCCCGGTCCGCGCGGCATGGATCTCGCGCGCGCCATGGCGATCTTCCTGTTCGTCTTCGCCGTCTATTTCGTTGGGTACGCCCGAACTCTTCCCCCGACCGCCGACGAGATGATCGACTTCGGCCTGGCTCAGAGCATGGCCAAGTGGCAGATCTTCTCGATCGATCAGGTCTCCACGGTGGGGCCGAATCCGGAAGAATTCGGAATCGACGGCCACCGCTACTCGAAGTACGGGCCGCTCCAGGCGGTGCTGTCGGTACCGCTGTTCTGGCTGGCCCAGCGCCAGCCGATCGGCGCGGTCGACACCGTGCTCCTGCTGAACCACCTGGTCACGGCCGCGTCGATGGCGCTGCTCTTTCTGCTCGTTCGTCGCCTGGGATACGGTCCGGTGGTCGCGCTGGGCATCACCGCGCTGGTCGCCTTCGGCACGCCGCTCTGGATTCACTCGAAGCGGTTCTTAGGCGAGCCGACGATCACGCTCTGCGTCATCGCGACGATCTATTCCGCGTACGTCGCGGCCACCACCCGTCGCCCGCTCTGGCTGGTGCTGACCGGTCTGGCGTTCGGCGCCGCGGTCGCCTCGAAGTACGTCAATGGCGTGTTGCTGCTGCCAGTGCCGCTGTATCTGGCGTGGACGGCGGGATTCCCTCACCACCTACCCCCTCTCCCAGCCGCGGGAGAGGGGTCGTCCGCGATAGCGCTGCTGCAAAGTCCCCTCTCCCGCGCACTGGGAG
>JBOGTX010000724.1:0-2145 GCA_050695695.1 Chloroflexota bacterium | reverse complement strand
GCGAACCGGCGCACACCTACGAGCTCGGCGAGAGCCTCGTTGGTCGAGGGTGCCGCGATCGAGCGTTCGGGCGGCGACTCCGGAGGGTAATCACGGCGCCGTTCACCGCGGGTCTCGCACCAGCCGCCCGCTCTCTGAAGGGAACCCTGGCGCCGCGCGGGTCTCCATCATCGTCTGTTACGAGTATTGTACCACGGCGGCAACGGATGAGAACCGGCTTCATCGGGCGGATCATCTATAGCGGATCATCTATAATGGAGGCATGATCGAAGCCCATGATCTCACCCGTCGTTTTGGGAAAGTCGTGGCCGTCGACCGGGTCTCGCTGCGGGTGCCGGACGGCGCGATTCTGGCGCTGCTCGGTCCAAACGGCGCCGGCAAAACCACGACGGTCCGCATGCTGGCGGGTTTGTTGGCCCCGGACGACGGCGACGCCACCGTCGCCGAATGCGACGTTCGGACCGATCCGGCTGGCGTACGCGCGCGGGTCGGGCTGGTCACCGACACGCCCGGGCTCTACGAGCAGATGACCTTGCCGTCCTACCTCGACTTCTTCGGGGCGCTGTATGGCTTGCCCGCCGATCGACGCGGGCGGCGCGTCGACGAGCTGATCTCGTTCTTTGACCTGGCCGGGCACCGCGCCGAGCGCATGGTCGGGTTCTCCAAGGGCATGAAGCAGAAAGTGGCGCTGGCGCGGGCGCTGCTCCACGAGCCGGCCGCCCTGTTTCTCGACGAGCCGACCGCCGGTCTCGACCCGCTGGCGGCGAAGGCGGTGCGCGATCTGATCGTCGGGCTGAAGCACGCGAGTCGGAGCATCATCCTCTGCACCCACGATCTGGACGAGGCCGAGCGGCTGGCCGACGAGATCGTGATTTTGCGGCAGGGGCGGATCGTCGCCTCCGACGCCCCGGCCGCGCTCCGGGCCGGTGGATCGAGCGACACCCGGGTGCGTATCGAGCTCGCCGAGCCGTGCCCGGGCGCGCTGAGCGCGCTGGCCGGGCTAGCCGAGGCCGAAGGGGTCACGCTGACGTCGGGCTCGGTCGAAACTGGAGCCACCGTCCTGGAATACCGAACCCGCCGGGCCCGGGACGTCAATCCGGAGGTCATCGCCCGTCTGGTCGGGGCCGGCGCGCGGATCGTGTCGGTCGTCTCCGAGCTGCGCTCCCTGGAAGATGTGTACGCGTTGGCGCTTGGTGGCGAAAGCGATCGATTGGATGGCCGGCCGATCGCGGAACCCGGCAGCGTGCCGATGGGTGACATCACATGAGGTACGACGTGGAAGGAACGCCCCGAGTAGCGGATCGAGCGCGGAACCATTCGATCGCCTACCAGCCGCCGGGGGATCCGCGGTCGATGTTGTTGATCGCTCGTCGGGGGGCCCTCGAGGCACTGCGCGACCGGATGACGCTGATCATGAGCGTGTTGTTCAGTGTGGTGCTCCCGCTGTTCCTGGCGCTGGCGGTCACCCCGGCGACGTTTAGCATGCTCAGCGGCGCCAGTGCGAGCCAGAGCCAGGAATCGACGCTGGCGATCTACCTGCTGGTCGTCGGGCTGCTGCCATCGGCGTCGGCGGTTGGCATTGCCTCAGGGCAGTTCGCGGGCGAGCGGGAACAGGGCAATCTCCAGCCGCTGCTGGTATCGCCGGCGTCGAATGCCGCGATCTTCGGCGGTAAAGTGCTCGGAGCGATGATCCCGGCCATGTTCTTCGCCGCCATCGCCGAGGTTGCCTACTTGAGCGGGGTCGGCGTCGCGGTCGGGTTCGAGGCCCTGGATCAGGTGCCAATCGCGGTGGCCCTGGCGATGATTGGCCTCGTGCCGGCGGTCACCCTCTTCGCGGCGACGATCGCCAGCTTGATCTCCTCGCGGGTGCGCAGCTACAACGCCGCGCAGCAGATTGGCAGCTTCGTCTTGATGCCCCTGTGGGGAGCGCTCTTCGTTGGGGTCAGTCGCCTCCTGGATCGAGGTATCTGGGCGCTGCTCGGCGCGGTGATCGCCCTGTTCGTGGTCGACCTGCTCCTGGTCCGGGTGGCCTCGGCGACCTGGCGGCGCGAGGAAGTCCTGGCGCAGCGGTAGGCGGGAGCATCAAGGAAACGCTCACCGCGAAGGCGCGAAGGGAGGGCGTTTGGACCACGAATGGCACGAAAG
>JBOGTX010000723.1:0-4285 GCA_050695695.1 Chloroflexota bacterium | reverse complement strand
GGCGGATGGTCGAGCTGGGCCGCGGCCTGATCGACTTCCCCGCGCTCCTGGCGGTCCTGCAGCGGGCGGGCTTCGACGGCTGGATCGTGGACGACATGGACTATTCGGCCTACAGCACCCTGGACAGCGCCACCGCCTGCCGTGACTACCTGCGGGAGGCACTGGGACTCACCGGGCGCAAGCACGAAGGAGGACAACCGTGATCATCGAAGTTCATCAGTACTTCGGCCGGGTCTTCGGGCTGAATATCGAAGAAGTCGAGAGGAAGGCACGGGGATGATGACGCTCCAGATCTATCTCACGACCAAACCCGGCCAGGGCGCTGCCCTGGAGAATCTCTACCACCAGGCCTACGTCCCGGCGATCACGAAGCAGGTCGGCTTCCGCTCGACAACGCTGCTGCGCGCCTACGAATCGGAGACGCGGTACGAGATCGACATCACGTTCGAGACCGAGGCCCAGCGGCAGGCCTGGGCAGACGGCGCGGAACACGCCGAGACCTGGCCGCGAATCGTGGCCCTCTGCACGGAAGTCAGCGCGCAGGGCTTCGACATTCTCGCCTAGCGCCATCGGCGCCAATACGACGATCGAGGAGAGATTGCGGCAATGAGTGTCCACGTTTTCTCGCGACAGCTATCCGAGCTGGTCGATCCGGCCGGTGAGGCGGAGCGGCTCGCGACCGGCTTCCTCTTTACCGAGGGAGCCCTCTGGGATTGGCGCCGCCAGTGCCTGCTGTTTAGCGATCTGGCTGGCGACGTGATGCGGAGCTGGTCCACCCACCAAGGCGTCGTCGAAGTCCGTCAACCCTCCGGTAAGTCCAACGGTCTGACCTGGGATAACCAGGGTCGGCTCGTCGCCTGCGAGCACGTCGGGCGGCGCGTCACCCGCACCGAGGCCGATGGCTCGATCACGTTCCTCGCCTCCGAATGGGATGGCAAGCCCCTGAACAGCCCGAACGATGTCGTCGTCAAGTCCGATGGCGCCATCTACTTTTCGGATCCGCCGTACGGACTGGCGGAGTTCTACGGCATCCCACGCCCGCAAGACCTGCCCTTTCAAGGGCTCTACCGGATCTCGCCCGATGGTAAGCTTAGCCTGCTCGTCGATAACCTCGTGAGCCCCAACGGCCTGTGCTTCACGCCCGACGAGTCGCGGCTCTACGTCGCCGATACGGAAAGGATGCAGGTTCGGGTCTTCGACGTTGGTCCCGACGGCACGATTGCCAACAGCCAGGTCTTCTTCGATTACCGGTCGCGCCCAACCGAGTGGACCGGTGCCCCGGACGGCATGAAGCTGGATGAGCACGGTAACCTATACGCCACCGGTCCCGGCGGTATCTGGATCATCACTCCCCAGGGCGAGCCGCTCGGCGTCATCCGGCTCCCGGAGGGGGCGAGCAACCTGAACTGGGGCGGCTCGGACTGGCAGACCCTCTACATCACTGCGACCACCTCGATCTACCGGATTCGGATGAGGATCGGAGGGAACAAGGTACCTTACATGACATGCGGCGAGGGGCAGATCCAACCAAAATAACCGGACTCTCGGCCGAATTGTAGTCTCCTGTACGCGCTAGCCCAACATTCGGCTGATCGGTCTATGCACTACGATCATCGTCAGTAGGCTGACCAAGCGTCCTACGTGCAAGCCACTTACCTGGAGATTCTGCCTAATTTCCCGGCATTTCCGGGAGTTGCAACGTGATTCTCAAGGGTCTTCTGGAATTGCGGTCCAATCGGGGCGCGCAAAGTGCGCGCACCGCGACCGCACATCCACCTTACGCTTGCCACGCGACGAGCACACATCCACTTGCACAAAGTCAAGACGGACTCAGGTTTAGCGCCCGATGCTGATCGATCAGCTGCTGTGCTCGACCAGGAACTCTAACGCCCGGTCAAATGCCCGCGCGACGTCTTGGCGCTCGACGTCACGGTCGAAGCCATGGCCACCACCTTCGATCGTGATCAATTCGTACTCGACGCCAGCCTCACGGAGCCGCCGAGCCATCAATTCCGACTGCTCGTAGGGCACGTCGGTGTCCTGATCGCCGTGCAGCAGGAGTGTCGGCGGGTAATCCCGGGTGACGTTCCGCTCCGGGCAATACGGCGTGAAGAAATCAGAATCCACGCCGGGGTCGACGCCGGCGACCTCGCGCGGCCAGAGACCTTGTTGGCGGCAGTACAGGTAGAAGCGCCCGCGCTGCGCGTTTCCTGGTCCACTCGCGTCGGAGACCGGGCGATTGCCCACCGCGGCGCGTGCTTCCGACTCAGGCACGAGTGACTGCTGGCAGTAGAACGGATCGGGCTGGCTGTACCAGGGGCCGACGATGTCTCCGTAGCCGTAGTAGGAGACAATCGCCGTTGGCCGCGGCGTCGTCCGAACCCCGCTGAGCAGCGCGAGGTAGCCCCCGGCCGAGTGTCCGACGACGGCGACGCGACCGGGGTCGAGGCGATAGTGGTCGGCCGCGACCGTGCGGACCCAGTGGAAGGCATCATCGAGATCTTCGGCGATCGCCGGCAGCTTGGTTTCCGGCGCCAGGCGGTAGTCAATCGAAACCAGACCGAAGCCAGCCGCAACATAGCGATTCTTGACGACCTCGTTGATACCAGATCGACTTCCCATGATGAGCGCACCGCCATGGATGTACACGAGCGTCGGTCGCACAACGTCGTCATCGGAACGATAGACGTCGGCGGAAATCGCGTGGCCGTCGACGGTTTTGTAGACGCACGTGCTCACCTGCATTCTTGCCTTCCTCCAAACTGGCTTCACAGCTCGTAGGTGAAGTATTCGCTCTCACAGGGGTTGCCCGCGCTCACGTGCAGGCGCCCACGATCCGGCTCACCGATCACCGAGTAAATCGACTTCATCGCGCCTCCGTTCCCAGCCTCGGCGTGCCGGCAGATGCTCTGCGGAAACCCGGCGTGGTCGGCGAAGAAGGCTTTCAGGTCCGAAAGGGTGAGCCGACCGTACCGCTCGCGGATCAGTGCCTCCATGCGACGATAGCGGGGCATGGAGTCGGGGAGCCGAGGCAGGTACTGCTCGTCAGCCACGAGCCGCTCGCTCAGGAAATGGTTCGTGTGAACCACGTAATCGCCGGCCCAGGTGTGTGGCTCGAGCCGCTCGGGGCCTTCCGGGACGAGCTCGAGATCGGCCACCTGATCGCGGTCCACCAGAACCTGGTTCGCCGACGAGCAGACCGGGGCGCGCGCGTAGAGACCGAGACAGCTCGCGAGGTCGGTCTGCTCGAGGAGCGCCCGCTTCAACGGGTAGTGCGGCAAGCCCATCCGCCAGGTGGAGTTGGCGAGGGCATTCATCATGTGCCCCACCCCGGCCGAGTTGATGCCGCCGTAGCCGATCAGTCCCCCGAAGGTGGCCATCAAGATTCGCGGTCCCCGCTCTGGGATGACCCGAAGGATGACCACCAGGTCCTGCATCGCCGGGCTCTGGTCTTGATTCTGCCCGAGCAGGATCGCACCATCAGCGGTTGCCTGGCGGCCCAGGGCGACCGCGGTGCAGCCGACGGGCTGCACCGCGGCGCGGAATACCTCGCCGCGCACATTGGCGAGAAGGGCCAGGCCAAAGGGCAAACCTGCCCCGGCCGCGATTCCGCGGATCTCCTCCACCTGCTCCGGCGCGAACCTCTCGAACCAGGGGAGGAAGAGAAGAGCCCGTCGGGCAAGCTCGTCATCGTCGATCTCGGCGGCCTCCGGGCCCACCCCACGGGCCTGAGCCGCATCGGTTCGAGACTGTCGGAGGATCGACACGTAGCGCCAGATCAGATCGCCACCGGCGCGGCCGTGCTGGAAGCCGCGCTCGTAGGCCGGACCGGATACCTCGATCAACGGAAAAGGCTTCACCGCGCCCACCTCCTGCCAGCCCGCCAATGGGCAGCACCTCACGGGCAAAGCTATTCTAGCGATGACCGGGACGAAGGGACAAGAGAAGAACGGCCAGGAAACTGGTCATGGCCGGAGATGAGGTTGAAGTAGTACGCTGAGGGGTGACTGATGGAGGATCTTCGGATTGAGCGAGGGGATGGTGTGCCCGCGGTGTGGCGGGGCCAATGCCCTTACGGAATGATCTTGGCACGACGATATCCGTTGCCAGGATTGACGGGAGGGCAACGCAACGCTAGAATAGTGTTGTGGTACCACCGTTCGATCCAGCGACCGACAATCTCCCGGCTGGGATCTACGAGGCAACACGGGAGGAGTTCGTCGCGCGCTACGGCTCTACCGCCCATCGCCTCGTTCTCCTCGCCGGCCTGAAAGCGGCGCTCGAT
>JBOGTX010000722.1:0-4330 GCA_050695695.1 Chloroflexota bacterium | reverse complement strand
TCCGTCAGGTGCTCCTCAACCTCCTGACTAACGCGGTGCGCTTCACCGACTCCGGGTGGATCCGGGTCAGCGTCCACACCGAAGGAACCGAGACGACGGTCGCGGTCGAGGACTCCGGGTGTGGCATCGCCCCCAACCGCCTCGCGCAGGCCTTCGAGACCTTCAGTCAGTTGCACGACGATCAGACCCGAGAAGGGAACGGATTGGGGCTCGCCTTGAGCAAGAAGTTCATCGAGCTTCACGGCGGGACGATGTGGATTCAGAGCACCTGGGGCCGCGGCACGACCGTCGGCTTTACCCTGCCGAACAGTCGGGCCGACACCGGATCGTCGGCACCGAGCGGTGCCGGCTGGGCGCCGGGCCATGGCGAGCAACCACACGTCGTCGTCCTCCACGACGATCCGCGGGTCCTCTCGGTGCTCCACCACTACGTCGAGGGCTATCGCTTCTGCCTCGCGACGACTCTGGACGATGCCCTGGCCCTCGTCCGCGAGACCGCACCGTCGGCGGTCGTCGTGGATACCGACTGGGTGGACCGACGGGTCTCGCTCGACGCGCTGGCCGAACTGCGCGCGCGGGCGCCGGTGCTCACCTGCCGACTGCCGAGTCTCCGGCGTCTCGGGCTGCTCCTGGGCGCGACCGACTACCTGGTGAAGCCGATCTCCCGCGACGATCTCCTGGCCGCGATGAACCGGCTCGCGCGCTCGCCGGAGACGGTCCTGCTCGTCGACGACGACCCGGGCTTCGTCCGGCTGCTGGCGCGGGTGCTTACCGCGAGCGATCCGACGCTTCGAATCCTCGAGGCATCCAGCGCCCTGGAAGGGCTGGACATCGCGCGCACTCGGCGCCCCGACCTCGTCCTACTCGACTTGCTGATGCCGGGGATGAGCGGCTACGACTTCCTGGGCGAGCTGCGTCGCGACGAGGCTTTCAACCAGACGAGCGTGATCGTCATGTCGGCGCGCGATATCGAGGAGGAAATCCCGCCGATCGTCGGGGAGCTTCAGCTCAGTTGGCAGTCGGGCTTCACCCTCTCACAGCTCTCCCAGGGGATTCAATCGCTGCTCGGCGTCATCACGTCGCCAGGGTTGGTCGCGCGAGATAGCGTCCCAACACCGCGAGCAGATCGGCCTGTTGCACCGGCTTGGTGAGGTAATCGCTGGCGCCCATGCTCAGGGCAAGCTCCGGCTCGTGCAGCACCGAGCAGACGACGACCGGGATTGCGGCCGTCTCCGGCGTAGACTTCAGTCGCTGCAACACTTCCCAGCCGTCCAGGCTCGGCATCATCACGTCGACGGTGATCAGCTCGGGCTGCAGGTCAGTTGCCAGGCGGACCGCCTCGGCGCTATCGTTCGCCCCGACGACCGCGATGTCGTGGCCGGCGACGTAGCGTTGGAACAATGCGATCAAGTCCTGGCTGTCGTCGACGACGAGAATCGTCTGACGAATCGTGGTGCGAAACGAGATTCGCGCCGACCAGCTTCCTCCCACCGACCCGGTCTCCAGTCGGCCGCCCTGGGCCTCGACGAGGGCCTGGGCGACCGAGAGCCGCACTCGGTCGTTCTCACTCGGCGATTGAGAGTCGGCCCCCGGGCCGGACAGCGTGGGTTCCTGAGTCACGGCGATCTCGAGCGACCCGTCCTCGACCGTCGCGGCAACGGCGAGCTGGCCCGGCGCGAGGAACCGGGTGGCGTAGGTCAACAGATTCAGGATCGCCTGGCGAAGCATCACCCGGTCGGCGACGATGAGTGGCCAGACGGCCGGCATCTTCACCTCGAGTCGGGCGCCAGCCCGCGCTTCGATCGGCACGAGCATGCTCAGCACCCCTTCGAAGATGGCTCGTGGATCGAGCGACTCGGCGCGAACCGTCTGGCGCAGCCGCTCGACCTCGACTTGAGCGACCTGGACCTGACCTCCCGGGAGCTCGTCGGCCGTGGCGGACGGATAGCTGACGGTGCCGCCGAGCTGGTCGATTCGCTCCTGGAGCAGCGTCGCCACCGCCTCCAGGCCACGCTCGAGCTCCCGATAGGCCTGGCGCTCGCTCAAGGCACGCTTCGCCGCGATGTCTTCCATCGGCATTCCATCGATGTACCGATAGGTGAGGATCGCGTACGCCCGCGCGGCTTCGAGACCAATCCCCTCGGCGCTCTGCGGTCGGAGCGCCTCGATACAGTCAAGCAGCAGGCGCCGAAGTCGCTGGGCTCGAGTGACGTGATCCAGCTTGTCGGCGACGTCCAGCGTGGCGCTGAGCGGATGGTTCTCAAGGTACGCCGAGTCGTAGAGATGGGTAAGCGCGTTCCGGGTCAGGCGAACGAGATCGGGTGAAGGGCTGTGGGACGGGGCCATCGTCATTACATCCTCGGATTTCGTGCCGCGAGCGACCAACCCCCTCTCCGGCTGGGAGAGGGAATCCAGCGGAGTCTCCGGCCAACACACGACGTGTCAAAAAGTGGCAAAACCTCGGCAAAAAGGTTGCGCCGCGGGCGTCGTCGCTTCGCTAAAATCCTCGCAACGGGCGACTTGTCCATTATACGAGATACGGGCGTCTCGAACACCCGACGGCGTCGATCCGCCAATCCCGATGGCGCGCTGACGGGGGCCGGGTGGGATGGACCGTCCGGTGTTCGTCGCAGGTAAGGAGAACGATGGAACGCTCACGATCAATTGACGTACGTCTACGCGATCACCTGACGCGGCGTCGGGCGCTCGGGCTCTTCGGATTGAGCACCGTCTCACTGCTGGTCGCCGCCTGCACGTCGTCAGCCCCGGCAACGGCTCCCACCACCGCGCCGGCCGCCGCGCCAGCCAAGCCGACGACCGCGCCGGCGGCGGCCGCCCCGGCACCAACCACCGCTTCGGCGCCCACGACCGCCCCTGCTACGGCTCCGACTACCGCGCCCGCCGCCGCGCCAACCGCGACATCGGCGCCGACCGCCAACGCCCAGACGTCCGCCGCGCCGGCGTCGATCGTCTACGGCGTTCACGACCCGCCGGCGTCGCGGCAGAAGACGCTTGACGACTTCGAGAAGGCGAACCCGAACATCAAGGTCTCGATTCAGCAGATCCAGGACTTCCCGGTGAAGATTCCGACGATGGCGGCGGCGGGCACCCTACCCGACGTCGTCCGGATGTGGGAGGCGATGAGCCTGGACATGGCGCGCGCCGGCGAGGTCATCGCGCTTGACGATTTCATCAAGTCCCAGACCGACTTCAACCCGGACGACTTCATCGAAGTGTTCTGGAACTATCCGGTCGTCAACGGCAAGCGCTACGGCCTCGCCGACGCCTTCGCGCCGCACGTCAACTTCTACAACAAGGACCTCTTCGACAAGGCTAGCGTCGCCTACCCACCGACGAGTCAAGCCTGGACCTGGGACGCCTACGCGACCGCCGCCCAGAAGCTCAGCGACGTGAAAGACAAGATCTGGGGCTCCGACACCATTCCGGTCGGCTGGCAGTATTGGACGCTCAAGCTGTGCTGGCAGAACGGCGGGGACTGGTACACGCCAGACTACCAGAAGTGCCTGATCGACCAACCGGCCTGCATCGAGGCGACTCAGTACTGGGCGGACTTGCTATTGAAAAAGCAGAGCATGCCGCAGCCCGATCAGGCGCAAGCGACCGCGAACGGCCAGGGGGTTCCGCTCTTCGAGAGCGGCAACGTCGCGCTGGAACGCTGGGGCATCTGGATCGCCGCGGACCTGATCAAAGGCAAGTTCAAGTGGAACTTCGTTCCCGAGCCGATGAAAACCCAGCGTGCTACGATTCTCCACACCGCCTTCAACACGATCACCAAAGACTCCAAGAACCAGCAGGCGGCCTGGACCTGGCTGAACGCGGCGGTCAGCACCGAGGGCACCTACAACTACGCGCACTCGGCCGCCTTCCCAAGCGTCCGGAAGTCGGCGAACCTTCAGAAGCCTTGGATCCTCGCCGCCAACCTGGATGTGAACTGGGATCTCATTCCGGAGACCGGGACCTACGGCCACGTCCTGCCCGGCCCGCACAACGAGCAGCAGGCGCTCAAGCTGATCGGTGACGCGCTGCAAGCCGTCTATCTCGGCAAGCAGAAGGCGGCCGACGCTTTCAAAGAGGTCGCCCCCAAAGTGACCGACGTGGTCCATTTGTCCTGATCCATCTCCGAACGAGGCGGTGGGACGCCCGTGCTTCCCAGCGATCCCACCGCCTCCCCGAGAAAGGTGTGTTCATGCAGGCGGCTGGAGAACGGACCCCCTGGCTCACCAGCCGGCGCCGCCGTCGATTGAAGCAGGCGCTCGAGGGTTACCTGTACATCTCCCCCTGGATCCTGGGATTCATCCTCTTCACCGGT
>JBOGTX010000721.1:0-1668 GCA_050695695.1 Chloroflexota bacterium | reverse complement strand
GTGTAGTAAAACAGCGGACACTCGAAGTAGCCGTCGACGTCACCCGGGTGGGGCCGTTGCTCGACGAAGCTCCCTCCAACGAAAACTCGTTCAAGGCCAACCGATCTCAGTTCGTTCACCAGCACGCCGAGGTTATCCACCAACTGGGCTCGCCAAGCCGAATCCCATTCGCGTATCCTCAAACCTTTCCCCGTCACGAGCCACGATTCACGAAGGGCGGTAAGAGTGAGTTGGTATGTGCCCGGAGCGAGTACTCCCTGAGCATTGAACGAGGATGGAAACGCCATTTGCTGATGTGCCGCCCTGCTCGCTGCTTGCAAGTTTAACAGATCAGTTAAACTCCCCCTGAGGATAGCAGAGATGGGCTATGGTGTCCATAGCGCCTGGGTGATTGCCCGGGAGAACCGGGCCGGTGTCATCGGCGCGCGGCGGTAGACAATTCCAGTAGTGGGCCCAGGAGGGATCGAACCTCCGACCAACCGCTTATGAGGCGGTCGCTCTACCATTGAGCTATGGGCCCGGGTTGGGGGCTTATGCCTCTTCATGATAGCATGGGCGGGGCTATAATTGACCGGGTAGAAGAACGCGGGAGGCTCTCATTCGCCAGCTCATCGTTGGGACCCGCGGTAGCGCGCTCGCGCTGATTCAGACCAGCCGGGTGATTGCCGCCTTGCGGCGGCGGTTTCCCGATCGCGAGTTCGTTACCCGGACAGTCAAGACGCTCGGGGACCGAGTGGTGGACGTGCCGCTCAGTCAGTTCGGGTCAACCGGGGTGTTCGTCAAAGAGATCGACGGCTTCTTGCTCGACGGCGCGATCGATCTGGCCGTCCACAGCTTGAAGGACGTGCCTCCGGATGACACGCCGGGCCTGGTGCTCGCCGCGTTTCCCGAGCGCGCCGACCCGCGCGACGCGCTGGTCTCGCGCGCCGGGCGATCGTTCGCCGCGCTTCCGTCCGGAGCACGGCTGGGTACGAGCAGCGTGCGGCGGCGCGCCCAGCTACGCGCCCGGCGACCGGACCTCCAGTACCTCGAGAACCTGCGGGGGAACGTCGATACCCGGCTGGGTAAGCTGGCCTCCGGCGATTACGACGCGATCGTGCTCGCGGTCGCCGGCCTGGAGCGCCTGGGCCGCGCCGCCGAGATCAGCGAGCGCCTCCCAATCGATCTCTGCCTGCCGGACGCCGGTCAGGGGATTATCGGCGTGCAGGTGCGCGCGGATGATCGCGAGGCGGTCGAGGTCGTCTCGTCCATCGACGATCCCGCCGTGCGGGTCCAGGCTCTGGCCGAGCGGGCGGTTCTGCGCGCTTTTGGTGGTGGCTGCAAGGTTCCGGTCGCCGCTTACGCGCGATTCGACGGATCGGTTCTGCGCGTCGAAGGGCTGGTGGCGACGACCGATGGCTCCCAGATCATCCGGACGAGCGTCGAGGGCCCGTCCGACCAGGCAGAGGCGGTTGGGCTGGCGCTCTGGCGAAAGCTGGCCGATGCCGGCGCGGCCCGCCTGTTGAGCGAGGCCCCCCATGGCTGAGCCGGGGACTGGCCAGGTCTACTTGATCGGCGCCGGACCCGGCGATCCCGGTCTGCTGACCCTGCGCGGCAAGGAATGCCTCGAACGCGCCGACGTGGTGGTGTACGACCGGCTGATCGATCCCGCGCTGCTCGCCTTCGCGC
>JBOGTX010000720.1:0-8166 GCA_050695695.1 Chloroflexota bacterium | reverse complement strand
GTGCTCGGGGGCGATGCCGACCCCTTGATCTTTCACCGAGACCAGCAGGTCATGATTCACGCGCTCGACCCGAACCGAGATCGGCGTTCCAACGGGGGAGTATTTGATCGCGTTGGCGACCAGGTTGTGGAGAACCTGCTCGAGCCGGCGCGGATCCCCCATCGTCTCCGGTAGATCCGCGGCAGCGCTAAACGAGATCGAGTGGTCGCCGGTGCCTGGTCTCAGCTTCTTCACGACCTTCTGGACCAATCGCGGCACGAGAACCGGCTCTTTCTCGACCCGCAGCATGCCTGCCTCGATCTCCGACATCTCTAACAGGTCGGCGATCAAGCCGGTGAGCCGATCGCTCTCCTCGTCGATAATCTGCAGAAACTCTCGGCGGGTTGCGTCGTCCCATTCGACGTCGGTGCGAAGCAGGCTGGTCGCGTAGCCCTTGATCGACGCCAGGGGCGTGCGCAGCTCGTGCGAGACCGTCGATAGCAGCTCCGACTTGAGACGATCGACCTTGCGCAGCGCCTCGACCTTCGCCGCCTCTTCGAACAGGCGAACGTTCTCGATCCAGACCGCCGCGTACCGGGCGAGGGTCGACAGGCGTCGCTCGTCGTGGTCGTCGTAAACGGTGGGCTCGGTCGTGCCAAGCTGTAAGACCCCGATCGTTCGCGATTTCACTTCGATCGGGACCGCCAGGTAGCTCCGAAGCTCGGTTCGCAGGCTGGAAAACCGCCCATCCGTCCGGGCATCGGTCACGACGATCGCCTTGCCGGTTTGAAAGACGACGGCGGCCAGGCCACGGCCGGAAATCGGCTCTCCGGCGAAGTTTGGCAGACTTTGCACATATCGGCCGACGTGTCGGAAATTCTGGTCGCGATCGCAGACCGCGGCCGGTCGCAACAGGTCGGTTCCCGGGTCGACGAGGTAGATCAGCGCTTCGCGATAGGTGATCTCGTCGTCGAGCGCGTTCAAAAGCTGAAGGCAAACCTGCTCACGATCGAGTGGGCGGTTGACGGTCTCGACGAACTCGTGAACGACCGATGCCTCGACCCTCAGGCGTTTGTTCTCGATGGCGAGAGTGTTCACCAGATGCTCACGCCCTTGCAGCGCGAGGCGAAGCTCTCGGGCAGTTCGCTCGAGGTCGGCACGGAGACGTTCGAATTCGCTCGCCAATTCGCCAAGATCGTTGGCGAGCGCCTGGAAAGAGGGCGAAACTGACGGCGCAACGAACCCCAGGGTATCGCCGTTCAGGATCCGGCGGGTTCCCCGGTGCAGCAGGTTGATCGAGCGCGGCTCCGATTGCCGAAGCAACAGACCAACCGACGCGGCCGCGCCCGTGGCCACGGTCATGAGCACGGCAAGAGGCAAGAAAAGACTCTCCACCGGCGCGTCTGGTCGGCTCAGGGTGAGCGCGAAAACCCCGAGCAGCGCCAGCAGGCCAAGGCCACCCACCCCGAACGCCGCGCGACCGCCGCCCAGGTGTTTCTTCCGTCGCGCCGACGGCAACCCTCCGACCACCGACGACCGACGTCGTGGCGTCGCCAGGACACGGCCTCGTGCCAATTCCATGCTGCCCTCTTCAAACGCGCGGACCAACTCATCGCTCTCCAACACGCCACTGCCGGTCCTGGAGAGCAGAAGCACCCTGGGGACGAAGGGCGCTGACGGCAGGCAATTCTATGGCCCCGCCACTCCTCTGTCAAGTTGAAATCGCGTAGTGAAGTCCGTGATATACTTTGGATAGTCAGCGTCCTTCGCGGATGACCGCGACTGCTCATCTCCCGAGCGATCCCGTTTTCCTAATCCAGCAAAGAGAAAGACCAGAAGAGGGAACCTTGTCGAATTCACCCACGACGAACGATCAGCTCGCCGAGTTACGCGGCCGAGTGGCCGAGATCGTCGACCTTGGCCAGGTCGCGGCCGTCCTCGGCTGGGATCAGGAAACGATGATGCCGCCGAAAGGGGCCCGGTTTCGAGCAACGCAGAACGCTACTCTGTCCGGGATCATCCACGAGCGTTTCGTCGACTCGCGCGTTGGCGAGCTGCTGCATGTACTTGAACGACCGGCGTCTCCGAACGAAGTGTCGGCGCTCGACCGGGCGTTCCTCCGGGTCATTCGCCGCGACTACGATCGCGCGACCAAGCTGCCAGAGTCGCTGGTGAAGGATCTCGCGATCGCCACGACCGAGGGCGTCGAAGCCTGGCACCGAGCCCGAGCCGAGTCGCGCTGGGAAGAGTTCGCGCCGAACCTCCGGAAAATCGTCGATCTCAAGCGCCAGGAAGCCGCCCACGTCGGCTTCAAGGACCATCCCTACGACGCGCTCCTCGACGAATACGAGCCCGGCGCGACCTGCGCCCAGCTCACCCTCCTGTTCAGCGACCTGCGCAAGGAGACGCTGATCCTCCTCGATCGGATCGACCGGTCGCCGCGTCGGCCCAGCCGCTCCTTCCTTACTCTCGAATACGACCGCGCCAAGCAGACGGCTTTTGGTGAGCAGGTGCTCCGCCAGATGGGCTTCGACTTCGAGGCCGGCCGCGAGGACGTCTCGGCCCACCCGTTCACGACAAGCTTCGGCCCGACCGACGTGCGCATCACGACCCGCTACGACGATCGCGATCTGGCGGTGGCGTTCTACGCGACGATTCACGAGGGAGGGCACGGGCTCTACGATCAGGGAATACCGATCGAGCTCGCGCGGACCGGTCTTGGGGAGTGCGCGTCGTTGGGCATTCACGAGTCTCAATCGCGCCTCTGGGAAAACCTGATCGGTCGAAGCCTCGCTTTCTGGCGCTTCGCCCTGCCGGGGCTCCAGGAGTTCTTCCCAGCCCAGGTCGCCAATGCCAGCCCCGAGGACATGTTTGGCGCGGTCAACCAGGTCGAGCGCTCGCCGATTCGCGTCGAGGCGGACGAGATCACCTACAACCTGCACATCATCATTCGGTTCGAGATCGAACGCCGGATCATCGCCGGCGAGGTCGACGTCGACGAGCTACCCGCGCTCTGGAATCGTCTGACCAGAGAGTACCTTGGCATCGACGTACCGAACGACGCGATGGGTGTGCTGCAAGATACCCACTGGGCCTCCGGGCTCTTCGGCTACTTCCCGACCTATTCGCTGGGCAACCTATACTCGGCGCAGCTCTGGGCGGCGATTCGCCGCGAGATTCCCGACGTCGAGGCGCGGATCGAACGGGGCGACTTCGCGACCGTTCTCGCCTGGCTGCGCGACCGGATCCACCGCTACGGCCGACAGTACCGCCCCGGCGAGCTGATCGAGCAGGCGACCGGCGAGCCTTTGAACCCGACCTACCTCACCCGCTATCTGACCGAGAAGTACGGCCAGATCTACGGGTTTTAGACGACCGATGATTCGCGAGGCGGGCGGAACGCGGCCCCGCCTCGCTAGTCGCGCAGGTCAAGGGCAAAACGGATCGCCCGATCGATCGCGCGCATTGTCTCGGGAGGCAGGCTCGTGACGACCGTACTGAGCCATTCCTTCCGGATCGATTGTAGGTTATCAAGGGCAACCACACATCGTCGAGGAACGCCGTCGACATGAGGATCGAGCAGGACTGCCGTGGGGATGTCGCGGATCGTCGTCGTGAGCGGCGCAACCGTCACCCAGGTCAGGATCTCGTAAGCCTCGTTCCTCGCCAGCAACACGACCGGCCTTCGCCCCCAGGGTTCGGGTAGGTCGGCCCGCCAGACCTCCCCGCGCCTCACGGCCAGGGCAGCTCGGCAATGCCATCGCGCGCTGCCGCGTCAGACCAGCCGAATTCTTCTTCCGTCTGCGGGCGTTCACGATACCCCCGCACGAACCGCTCGACATCCTCCCGCTCTTCTATCGCGCGTAAAGCTACTTCCAGCAGGCGGCGGATAACCGCGCTCCGCCCCTCGTCTCCCTTCACGAGGCGGCGGTCGACCTCCTCGAGGAGGCTGGTCGGCACGCTAACTGTCATTCTGGTCATTCGATTCATTCGGCTGCCTCGGTTATCCTACTTCGGCGCATCACTTGTTCTTACACCATTATGACACTCGAGACAGCGGACTGTCCAGGATCCGCGACGCGGCGCGTCAGTCACTCAACGTCGTCGTTTCGCGCGATCCGCTGGACGAGCTCCGCGCCGGCCTGAAAGAGGCCGGGCTGGAGAATGCTCTCGCGGATCACTTCGTCTTCCAGGTTCATTCGACGCGCCGCCAGCGCGTCGGAGAGCGCGACGTATCCCACCACGCGGCGCGGCTCCCAGGGTGAGACCACCGGCAGCCAATCGAGACCATACCGCAGCATCGCCCGCACCGCGTCGTCCATCGTTTCCTCCGGATGCGCCACCGCGATCATCGGACACGCGATTTGCCCGACCGTCTGATTTTGACCCGCCAGGTTCGACTCCGCGCGGAGAAGCTGCTCTTCGCCGATCCAGCCGACCGCCGCGCCGTCAGGGCTCTCGACGATCCAGGCGCGTTCGACCGGCGTCGCGATGCCCGGGAAGAACTGATCCGGCCACCCCTCGGTCCGCGCGGGCCGCGCCACGATTCGGCGGAGCGGGGTGTCGGCGGGAACCCTGGCGACATCGCACCGAAGGAAGGCTCGGACCTTGAGGTAGCTCAAAACGTCGGCGGCAATGACCCGCGGAATCTCGATGCCGCGGCGCGCCAGGCGCTCGGTCATCACCGAATGCTCGGTCAGCAGACGGGCGACCACGTCCGCGACCATGCAGCCGATCATGAGCGGCACCACGGCGTGGTAATCGCCAGTTAGCTCGAAGCCAAAAAGGAACGACGTCACCGGAATTCGGGCGGCCGCGCCAAACAAGGCGCTCATGGCGACGATTCCGCAGATCTCCGGCTGGATCGGCACCCCTGGAAAGAGCGCGACGACGATCTGCCCGTACGCGCTGCCGATCGCGCCTCCGATCATCAACATCGGCGCCAGCAAACCGCCCGAGGTGCCCGAGCCGAGCGCCGCCCAGAGCGCGAGGCTCTTGGCGACGGCGATCTTCGTCGCCGCTAGCGGGCCGTAGCGCCCCTCCACGATCGCGGTGATCGTCGGATAGCCCATGCCCAGCACCGCCGGCTCGACCAGCGCGATCAGGCCCAGAATCAGGCCGCCGATGGCTGGGCCGATGATGATGGGCAAATGCAGCGTCTCGTCGAACAGCTCTTCGACCTGGAAGAGGCCCTTGCTCACGATCACCGCCGCGATCCCGACGAGCACGCCCAACGGTATGAAGAACGGCAGCGCCAGCGGGCCGCCGTACTTGATCGGCGGCACCGGAAACATCGTTCCGGATCCAATGAGGTAGGTCCGCGTCGCCGCGGCCACCGCGCTCGCGATGACGACCGGAATCAGCGAGCGCGGACGAAGCTCGAAAAGGAGGAGCTCGAGGGTGATGGCAACCGCCGACAATGGCGTATTGAAAATACCGGCCATGCCCGCCGCCGCGCCACAGGCGAGAAACACTTTGCGCTCGGCCGTCGACAGGTGGAGGGCCTGGCCGGCCAGAGACCCGATGGCTCCGCCGGTCTGGATGATCGGGCCCTCGGCACCGAAGGGGCCGCCGGTCCCGACGGCAATCGCCGCCGAGATCGGCTTGAGAATGGCAACTCGAAGGTCGATCTGGCTCCGCTTGGTGACGATCGCCTCCATTGCCTCGGGGATCCCGTGGCCGCGGATGCGCTCGGTGCCGAAATACGCCGTCAGCCCAACCAGCAGCCCACCGAGCGCGGGAATGAACACCATCCAGGGCGCGATCCGGTCCGGGGGGTACTGGACAGCGAAGGATACGCGCTGAAAGAAGGCAAGATTGGTGATGAGCATGATCAGGCGGTACAGCGCGAACGCGGTGACCGCGCCGATCAGCCCCAGGGCGACCGCGGCCAGGCTCAGCCCGACGACCTGGCGGATCTCACCCCGCGGGATGGTAGGAAAATGCATCGCGGCGGCGCTCCGACCAATTCACCCCGGTCGCGGCAAGTCAGGGGCCGGGTGCACTGAGCGAATCGCCCCTACGGGCGCCGTCCCTTGCCGCCACTCTCTAACGTCTTGGCGAGCAACGCGGAGTCGAAGGAGTAGGTCGTTTTCTGATGGGCCGCGTGGCGCGCGACCGCGAGCTCGATCAAGCGGTCGACCAGCTTCGGAAACGGCAAGTCAGTCGCCTCCCAGAGGTAGAAGGACAGCGATCCGGGGAGGGTGTTGATCTCATTCACGAAGACCTGCTCGTTGGGCGCGAGCAGGACGTCGATCCGGGCGACGCCGGCGGCGTCGATCGCTTGAAATGCTCGTTTGGCAAGGTCTTGGATCTGGCTCGTCAGCCCGGGCGAGATCGGCGCCGGAATCCGGCGACTCGCCCCTTTCATGCCTTGCGCCTTGCCACCTCGAATGTACTTGTCCTCGTAGCTCAGGAAGGCTTCCCAGGAGACCGGCTGCTCGCAGACCGAGACGCGGAGGTCGCTGCCTTGACCCAGGACGGCGCAGTTGATGTCCAACGCGCCGTCGATCCCTCGCTCGACGACGAGTCGGGTGTCGTAATGCGACGCGACGTCCAGCGCGGCGCGCAGCCCATCGCGGTCGGTCGCCCGGGAAATCCCGACGCTCGATCCGAGATTGGCCGGTTTGACGAACGCTGGATACCCGACGTCCTGTTCGATCCGGTCGATCGTGGAATCCGGGTCGCGCTCCCATTCGTCGCGGCCGAGCGGCAAGCCGTCGATCACCGGCAGGCCAGCCGCCCGAAAGACCGCCTTCATCAGGATCTTGTCCATCCCAACGGCCGAGGCCAGGACCCCCGAGCCGACGTAGGGTAGATCCGCGAGCTCGCAGAGCCCCTGGAGGGTGCCATCCTCGCCGAAGGTGCCGTGGACGCATGGGAAAGCGACGTCGATCGCGGTCGGTTGGCCACCGGCGCGCGCTCCCGTCAGCGGCCAGAACCCGCCGCGTTGCTCGGCCACGCTCAAAATCCCCTGGTTGGGCGTCGGCGGGAGCGAGGCTCGGACCACCCCTCGGGCGGCGGCCGGCCCGCTCTTGTAGGTCTCGAGCTTGCGCAAGGCCGGGCCGGTCAACCAGTCTCCATCCTTGGTGATGTAGATCGGGACCGGCTCGTAACGCGCCGAGTCCATCGCGTCCATGGCTTGCAGCGCGGTAATGATCGATACTTCGTGCTCGACCGAGCGGCTGCCGTACATGACCCCAACCCGTAGCTTGCTCACGCCGTCTCCTCACTCATCGTAATTGTCCGGCAGATCGTTCTCGAAAAGCACGACGTCACCGCGCCGGAGGAGGACCTTCAGGTGATCGGTCGCCTCGGCCAGGTTCCGCGCCACGATCAGCCGACTATCCGAGAATCCCGCCTCGGCGAGTCCCGCCGCGATGGCGCGCGTCTGCCGAGGGCCGATCAGGATCACCCCATCGCAGACCCGCGCGGCCTGGCGCCCGAATTCGTGATGGGCGGTCTCCTGGAAATCGGCAAGCTCGATCATCCCCGGCGTGACCAGGTAACGTCGCCCCCCCTGAAACGCGGCCAGCGTCTCCAAAGCGGTTGCCGCGCCGCGTGGATTCGAATTATACGTATCGTCGATCACGACCACGCCGTTCTCGTTCGGGATCAGTTGGAGGCGGTGCTCGACTGGCTCGAGACGGGGAATCGCCTGGATCAGGTCGTCCAGATTCAGGCCGGACTCGAGAGCGGCGGCGCAGCCGACGAGCAGATTCGAAACGTTGTGGCGGCCGAGAAGCCTGCTCTTGACCGGGGACCGCCGGCCATCTTTCAGACAGATGGTGAACTCGACTCCGGAGCTCGTCAGGCATACGTCATCGGCCCAGATCTCCCGACGCGGATCGGTTTCACCGCCTGCCAGCACGGCTCGGCACCGGGCCTTGGCCGCCAGCTCGCGACAGGTGGGATCCTCGCCGTTGAAGATCGCCACCCCGTCGGCCGGCAGCGCCTCGATCAACTCGAATTCGCCCTTGATGACGTTGTCCAGCGAGCCGAAGCGCTCGAGGTGCTCCGGCCCGACCGAGGTCAAGACGCCGACTGTCGGTCGAACCAGGTGACAGAGCTGGCGAATCTCGCCTCGCCGGTACGCGCCCAGCTCGGCGATGAAGTATCGATGCTCCGGGCGAAGCTGCTCGCGAATCACCCGGCACAGCCCCATCGGGGTGTTGAAGCTGCGTGGAG
>JBOGTX010000719.1:0-6459 GCA_050695695.1 Chloroflexota bacterium | reverse complement strand
GGGTGAGGCCGAGCGCCCCCGTGCCTTCTTCTCCCCTCGCCATCTCCGATGGAGAGGGGCAGGGGGTGAGGCCGCGCGCCTTCCTAAGTTCCGGCGCCGACTCCCTGGCCCTGGCCGATTTGAATCTTGTGACCCTGGGCGGCCTGCGTCTTGGGCAGGGTGAGGGTCAGCAGGCCATTCTCGAACTTGGCGTGCGCCTGCTGCGCGTTGATGCTGGTTGGTAGGGTGACGTCGCGCTCGAAGCGCCCGGTCGGCAGCTCGCGAATCAAGCACTGCTCGTGCGGCGTGGACGACTGCTGGCCGTGTTGCTGCGCTGGCTGGTTTTGCTGGTGCGCTTGCTTCCCCGCCTCTTCGGTGTGATCGAAGCTGGGGAACTTGCCGCGGATGCGGACCACGTCATCCTCGACGGTGACGTCGATGTCCTGGGCGGTGCAACCCGGGCAGGCCATGCGCAGAACGAAGTCGTTCCCGCACTCGCACACGTCGACCGGCGCGATGGTGCCCATGGAAAGGTTGCGCTCGAAGAACGAGGGGAACATAAAGCGATGCATGAATTCGTTCCAGTTCCCAAACGTGCTCGGCATGCCCGCCGTGCCGCGGGTCATCGGGAATTGGCTCTGAGCCATTGAGACGAACCTCCTGAACAGTCTGGACGTGGCGTCCGCGACGCCAGGGTGCCCCGTGCAAAAGTCATGCCCGAGGCAGGCGGAGCGCCAGGAGGGTGGCCAGGGCGGCCACGACCGCCATGGCGGCGTAGGCGGGACCGATCTGGCCGCCAGCCGCGTCGATGATCTGGCCGGTGATCGGCAGGGCCAGCGCCGAGATCGTCGTCCCCAGTCCCCAGACGATCCCAACCGCGGTTCCGGTGCGCTCGCCGGCGGCCAGCTCGGACGCGTAGACCATCGTCACCGGCGGCATCAGGCTCGACCAGAACCCGACGACGACCGACAGCCCGATTGCCCAGGTGATCGACGGCGCGAGAAGAAAGAGGACCAGGGAGGCGCAGGTGCCGGCCAGCGCGTAGATGAGCAGGCCACGCCGCCCGACCCGATCCGAGATCGCCCCGCCAAGGGGCTGAGCGACGAACGCCGAACCGGACATGAGCGCGGTGAGAATGGCCGAGCCTGCCAGGGAATAGCCGTGGGACACGTAGTACGAGGGAAGCCAGTTGGCGAAGGTCGAGCTCGTTGCCAACGCCAGGCCGTTGACCACCGTGAGCAACATGAGCGGCCCGGTGATGCCCGCCAGCAAGCCACGCTTGCCCTGGCTGGCGGGCTCGATCAGCAGGCCGAGGACGACGACGACCGCCCCGAGCGCCGGCAGGGCGAGCCAGAGGGCTGCCTGGTGCCAGTCCAGGCGACTGAGCAGCAAGGAGACGACGATCGGACCGAGGACGAAGCCCGCCGCGTTCCCCATGCCGTGGACGCCCTGGGCGAAGCCGCGGGCCCGCTTTTCGAAGAAGTACGCCAGCAGCGTCGCGCTCTGCGGATGGTAGGTCGAGCCGGCGATGCCGAGGCAGACCGCCGCGGCGAGAACCGCCAGGTAGGTCTGGCTCAGGCCCAGCCCGAGCATGGCGACGGCGAACGCGAGGAATCCCAGCGCCATGAAGACTTTGCGAAGAGCGCGTCGGTCCGCCAGGTAGCCGACGGTTGGCTGGAGCACGGCCGACGTTGCCTGGGTGAGGAACGGCACGATCGCCACCGCCGAGTAGCTCAGCCCAAAGCTATCGCGGATCGCCGGCAGCATGATCGGGATGACCAGATTGTAAAAGTCGTTGGCGGTGTGGCAGCCAACCAGACTGATCAAGATGCGACGGCGGATCAAACCGTCAGCCCGCGGCCCCATTCGTAGCATCCCCGTTAAAATCGTTGACGGCACTGGACAATTGTGCTACTGTATATCCGTGGGGTTAAGAGGTACCACTTCCCCACTGACGCTCGCCAGGATCGCGCGCCTGGTTTCTTCACTCATCCATCCTGGTTAGCTTCCGCTCTGGCATGACATGTGCTCGGTGTCCCGTGAGCTGCGAGCGAGACCATCACCCGGAATGGTTGGCGTTCCCCCCACCCACTTCACGCCGTTATTGCCGAGCGGGCGAAATGTCCTGATCGAAGGATGCCTGCCAAACTACTCTTCCTAACCGGAGCGTACGACAAAGCCGTCGGCCCTGGGGCACCGATCGTGCACCGGTTGACGCTTGTCGTGGCACATTCTCAAGGAGGCTGGTAATTTCATGTCCCCCCTTCCCTCTCCCGACGAGCGACGGAAACGGCAAAAAATTCTTGGTTTAGAGCCGTCGGTCCGTCGCGGCGCCCCCCTTCCCGGGCGAAAGTCGGCCGCGTCCGAAGAGCGCGCCGAACAGCAAAAAGAGGGACGCCGTCGATCCAAGCACCCGCCACGGCCATGACCGGTCGCGGCGCGACTCAGTACTCTTCCAGGTATCGGTCGAGCTCCCAGGGGCTGACGTAGGTTCGATACTCGTTCCACTCGATGGTCTTCGCTTCGAGGAATCGCTCGAACACGTGAGGACCCAACGCGCCCTGGATGACCTCGTCTTTGCGAAGCTCGTCGAGCGCTGCCCCGAGCGAGCCGGGTAGCACGGCGATCTGACGCCGGAGGCGCTCGTCTTCGTCGAAGGTGTACAGATTCTCCTCGACCGGCTCGGGCAGCGCGAGCTTCCGCCGGATCCCATCCAGGCCCGCCGCGAGCATCACCGCGAAGCCGAGGTAAGGATTGCAGCTCGGATCCGGACAACGAATCTCGACCCGGGTTGCCTTCGGGCGACCCGGCGTGGTTCGTGGCACCCGAATCAGGGCCGAACGGTTCACCCGTGCCCAGCTCAGGTACACCGGCGCCTCGTAGCCGGGGACCAGTCGCTTGTAGGAATTGACCTGCGGCGCCAGCACCGCCGCCATCGCCAGCGCGTGGTGGAGCTGGCCAGCGATGAAGTGCTTGGCGATCGCCGAGAGCCCGTAGGGATCGTTCGCGTCGGCGAAGGCGTTCTCGCCATTCCGGTCGAACAGGCTCTGATGGGTGTGCATGCCCGATCCATTGATTCCGAAGATCGGCTTCGGCATGAACGTCGCGTGCAGGTCGTGCAGCTGCGCGACCGCTTTCAGCGCGTATTTGAACGTCACGGTGTTATCCGCGGCGGTCAGCGCGTCCGCGTATTCGAAGTCGATCTCGTGCTGCCCCGGCGCGACCTCGTGGTGGCTCGTCTCGACCTTGATCCCCATCTCTTCGAGGGCGTTGACCATCTCTTTGCGAACCGTCGAGGCCAGATCGGTCGAAAAGTCGAAATATCCCGCCCGGTCGTGGGGAAGCGGCTGGATTCGTCCGGACTCGTCCCGCCGAAAGAGGAAGAACTCGACCTCCGGACCCGCGTTGAACGTGAGGCCCATGCTTTCGGCCTCGCGCGTCACTCGCGCCAGCACCGCCCGCGGATCCCCGGGAAAAATCTCTCCGTTCGGGTTGTACACCCAGCAGATCGTCCGGGCGGTCGTGTTCTCGCCGCGCTCCCAGGGAATGATCTGGAACGTGCGCAGGTCCGGCGTCAAGAACATGTCGCTTTCGGCGATCCGGGCGAAACCCTCGATCGACGAGCCGTCGAACCACTTCCCATGCTCGATCGCATCCGGAAACTGCTCGAAGGGAATCGTGACGCTCTTGACCAGCCCCACGATGTCGGTAAACTGCAGATTGACGAAGCGGACGCCCTCCCGTTGAGCCCTGGCCATCACCTCGTCGACGAGGTTGGATGGCGTCGGATGATCCATCACCACTTCTTCTCCCTCGGCCTGAAAACGTTGCCTGAAGAGTATATATCATGGTGGCACCCTTCCTGCTCCAAAAGGCCCTTTCCAGATTCCCCGCGAGGGGCGGACGGAGGCTGGATGGTCCCCATCTACGACGAAACCCACCACCGTGGTGGATTTCCCTACGCCGTCATCCTGCTGATCGCCGCTAACTTCTTCGCGTTCTTTCTCGAGCTCTTCAATGGCCAGCAATGGGCGCTGCAATACGCGCTGGTTCCCGACGACGTCATCCACGGCGTGGCGCTCTGGACGATCTTCACCGCGATGTTCATACACGCCGGCTGGCTGCACATCCTTGGCAACATGATCTACCTCTGGGTCTTCGGCGACGAGCTCGACGCGGACTACATGGGGCCGGCCCGCTTCCTCGCCTTCTACTTTCTCTGCGGACTCGCCGCGACCGCCCTGCAAATCGCGGTCGAACCCACGTCGACGGTGCCCAACCTCGGCGCCAGCGGGGCGATCGCCGGGGTGCTTGGCGGATTTCTCCTGATCTTTCCGCACGACCGGATTCTGACGTTTTTCCTGATCCCGATCCCGATTCCGGTGCGAATCTCCGCGGCGATTCTGGTCGGCTTCTGGTTCCTGTTCCAGTTGGTCAGCGGCCTGCTTAGCCTGGGAGGACCGGCCGGTCAGGGTGGGGTCGCCTATTTCGCACACGTCGGGGGATTCCTGGCGGGGTTGGCGCTGGTCAAGTTCTTCGCCGAGCCCGGGCTCGGCAGGTCGGCAGGAGGCTCGGCATGACGGCTCGTGATGCCTTTCGGGCGATGAGCATATTGATGGTGTTGCAAGGGCTGGCGCTGGCGGTCGGTGGACGGCGCGCCATCCAAGGTCTCGAGAAGGTCGCGCCCCAATGGTTCCAACTCTGGTTATCCCCGCTCGCCCGGCAATCGCCCATCGTGCCGCGCGCCATCGGGCTGGCGGAAGTGATCCTGGGCCTGCGACTCGTGGCGATGGCGCCACCATCGCCGGGGCTGCCGCGCCGACTCGCATCGATCGCGCTGGAGCCAGTGAACGCGCTCTGGCAGGCAACCGTTGCCCGGCAAGCCGAGCGAGACTTCGACCAGCTCCTCCGCCAGTACGTCCCCCCTGGGGCCAGGGTGCTTGACCTGGCCTGTGGAGCGGGAGATAACCTTGCCCGACTGCTCGACGCCGATTTGCCGTTTGGATCCTACGTTGGCGTCGACTGCTCGGCCACGCTGCTCGCCCAGGCGCGGGCCCGCTTCGACGGTCTGCCGAAGATCGCCTTTCTGTTGAACGACTTGCTGAACGACCAGTTGCCACCGGGCGAGGTCGACCTGATTCTCTCCACCTGGTCACTCGATCGCGTGCCGGACCCGTTCGCCTTGATCGTTCGGGCGATGCGCCAGCTCCGTCAGGATGGTCACGCGATGCTGCTCTTCGCGAGCCCGCCATCCAGCTCGCCATCGGCCTTCGCGTCGGTCATCGCGAAGCTACTCGGTCGCCAGCTTCACCCGGCAAGTCTCTACGACGGCCTTCCGACGTTCACCGCCGCGCAAACCTACGCCGGCGGTCTGGCGAGCCTGGTCATCCTGGAGAATCCGCCGCCGGTCCCCGCGCCGGTTGGTGCATCGCCGCCGGAAGAACGCCAGCCCTGATCAGCCAGCGCGCTACGTCAGGTATTTCCCTACCAACAGATCGAGCTTCTGCCGCGTCTCGGGCGGGATTCGGTCGCGCTGGGTCACGATGCTGTACGCGAGGGCGGCGCCGCAGCCACAGCCGCGCGTCGACGGCAGAGCGGCGATGGCGCGACGGAGGGTCTCCTTGGCGGCGTCGACGTTCTTCGCCAGGTTGGCGCTCACCTGCTCGACGCTGACCGGTTCGGTCGACTCGTGCCAGACGTCATAATCGGTCGCGAGCGCCAGCGTCGCGTAACACAGCTCGGCCTCGCGCGCCAGCCGTGCCTCTGGCATCGCGGTCATGCCGATCACGTCGACGCCCAACTGCCGATAGATTCGCGACTCCGCCCGGGTCGAAAACTGCGGCCCTTCGATGCAGACGTAGGTGCCGCCCCGGTGCACCGGCCGCCCGGTCGCGTCGGCCGCCGCTGCCACCACGGCGCTCAGCTCCGCGCAGTAGGGCTCGGCCAGGCCGACGTGGGCGACGATGCCGTCGCCAAAGAACGTCCTCGGCCGAAGCACGGTACGGTCGAAGATCTGGTCCGGCACGACCAGGTCGAGCGGCCGGATGCCCTCGCGCATGCTGCCCACCGCGCTGACCGAGATCAGGCGCTCGACCCCAAGGGACTTCAGGGCGTACACGTTCGCGCGAAAGTTGATCTCGGACGGGCCGATCCGATGGCCTCGACCGTGGCGAGGAAGGAAGGCGACCCGCCGACCTTCGATCTCGCCGACGACGATGCTGTCGCTCGGGTCGCCGAACGGGGTGGAAACGGCGACCTCGGTGGCGGCGCGCATGCCCTCGATCTGGTACAAGCCGCTGCCACCGATCACCCCGACCGTGGCCGAAGGCATGGAAGCCATGGAATCTCCTTACGAAGCGAAATGACCGGTCGCGGCGCGACGTCGGGAACGGTGAAAGGCGCCGGTCCGCGCCGCGAACCGAGCGAATTTCATCTTATACTATCAGAGGACCGCGGCCCGGCGGGATACATGGCGTATCC